>JAKDMV010000009.1 GCA_030452125.1 Micrococcaceae bacterium | reverse complement strand
CCCCCCAATTGCGACACCAATCCCTGGTGAGATCCCTCAGGTTGTTCAAGTTCAAGCTCTGTTCAAGTATACTGAACATCAAACAATCTTGAACGCAGGAGGTAAAGAATGAGGCCCGATCAGAGTCTGATCGAACATGTTCTCGAGCAGCTTCACGAGTACGGCGTCCAGATTTCTCCCAATAAGCCAACGAAAGAACTGCTGCCCGGCGAGGTATTGAACGCTGACATCTCTCACGCCAGGGGGTCCACAGAAACCCAACTCGTCTATCTAGCGACCGGCACGCTAACGGAGTACTACCAACTACGCACCCCAATTTCCAAGGATAGCCGCGACGTCACCGTGCTTGCCGAGTACATGAATGAACGAAGCGCCTCAGCCTTTCGCAACCTTGGTATTCAGTACCTCGACGCCTCCGGAAATGCCTATTTTGATTTCCCCGGTGTTCACCTCGATATCCGAGGACGACAACCCAGCGAATCAAGCTTTTCGCCACGCACGGACGCGGTTGCACCAATCAACCTGTTGTCGCCACGTCGCGCACAAGTCGTCTTTGCTCTCCTATGCTGGCCCACGCTAATTCAACAACCCGTGCGCAGAATCGCCCGCGCAGCAGGCGTTTCCACCGGAACCGCACAAGCAACGATCAAAGAACTCGAAAATAGCGGCTACGTTGTAGGCTCCGCGCTCACCCACGGCGACGAACTATTAGATATGTGGCTGGCGGCTTACTCCACTGGATTAGGAACAAAACTGAGCCTCGCCCAATTGGAAGGTGAGATTTCGAATTTTGGCACATCACCCGGAGATGACGAACTACTTCTCGGCGGCGAATCGGCTGTGACACGTTGGATAAAACCAACAACGTTGGTTCTTTACACGCCGAAGTTTGACCCTACTGTAGCTATCAGGCATCGGTGGAAGGCCGGTCGCTCTCCCAACATATACATCCGACGAGCATTTTGGGAGAACCCCACGGACTTGGCTCCACGGCAAACACCCCTCCTCCTGACATATGCCGACCTCCTCGCATCACGAGAGCCGCGGCAACGAGAAGTGGCAAGGCTATTGGAGCAAGATGTTCGATCTATCGTGCACTGATCGACGCCTCTTCGACCTGCCTAACACGGTCGTTGAAGAAATTCTCAATATCAGCAACATCACTCCCGCAGATATAATGCTGATTGGTGCTGTTAGCCGCGACATTCTGCACAGCGCACACAAGCACACCTTCGCTCTACGCAGTACCAGCGATATCGATGTGGCACTGACACTGGCGTCCTGGGATGCATTCGACGATCTGGTATCTCACCTCGAACCTACAGGCGATACCGGAATTCGGTACTACATCCGTTCACTTCCGGTGGATCTCATGCCTTTCGGAGACATCGAGAATCCAACAGGCAGTTCAACCCCTTCACCCCGCAAAGAAAGCGTGGCCGTCTTCGGGTTTAGAGAAGTCTTTGAACAAGCAACTCCTCTGACTTTGCCCTGTGGAGCAACCGTTAGTGTTCCACACCCCGCGGGCTACACGGCGCTCAAAATGAAGGCATGGACTGATCGTGCACCGTCACACGAGACCAAAGATGCCTCCGATTTATCAGTTCCGGCCTTTTGGTATCAAAAATCCGCAGCAATCCAAGACCGCCTCTACGAAAGCAAGCAAGGACGGGACGTGCTCCTCGCCTATGATCTGGAAGCCGACCGAGCTGCCATTCACCTTCTGGGTCTAGACGTACGCGAACATCTAGGCACCGAGCGTGCGGCAGAACTCGACGACACGTGGTCTTGCTCACCACTCGAGCTCTTCGCCCGAAACTTTGGCCAAGCAGAAATCCCCGGGTGGCCGGTCAAAAGTGATACCCAGAGGGCTTCATTCGCCGAAGCTCTGACAGCAGGATTGCATGGCCTTCAGGGACCACTGGAGAGCCGCTGAGGTCGACCTTCACCCGACGGCGCGGTTGGCTCGGGACTATCTACCACATCGCGATCAGCCTGAGCTCGTCAGATGAACTGCCGGTGTGCGCCGAGCTTTCCGCAAGCGAAGAGTCCGGAGGCGCCAACGAGACGGAACGACCTTTCCTTATTCATGCTCAGTCTCCACGACCTCGACTTAGTGAACTTTCGATTCGCTGGGAGCCGCATGTCCGGCCTTCGGGCCAGGACACAAAGTCGACGTCACCGGCCGAGGAAGTCACGAACAGAGCTACTGCCCCGGGGTGTCGGGCAGCAGCGAGCGGCGGTCCTCGGCGATCGATGAGTGGCTGGACATGCCGCCGTCGACCACTAGGCACTGCCCGGTGACGTAGCGGGACTCCTCGGAGGCCAGGTACAGCATCGCCTGGGCGATGTCCTCCGCGGCACCGATGTAGGGCAGGGCATTATGTCCGCGGATGGACTCAATGGCCTCCTGGGGCAGGTTGTCTCGCAGCGCGGGGGTCATGATGGCGCCCGGGGCAATGGAGTTGCAGCGTACGTTCTGTGCCCCGTACTGCGTGGCCATGTATTCGGTCAGCCGGATCACCGCGGCCTTCGCCGTGCCGTAGGAGACCTGCAGGAAGTCCCCGGAGAGCCCTCCGACGGACGCGGTGTTGATGATCGACCCGCCTCCTGCGGCAATGATATGCGGAAGGGCGGCCCGCGAACCGACCACGGTGCTGCGCACGTTCAGCTTCATCGTCCGGTCGAATTCATCCATGTCCAGGCGCAGCAGGTCCAGGTCCTTCTTTGGGTTGCTGCCCCCGACGTGGTTGCACATGATGTGCAGGGCCCCGAACGTCGAGACTGCGGTGTCGACCAGCCCGGTCAGCGAGGCCTCGTCCATCGCGTCGACCGCCACCCCGATGGCAGTACCGCCGTCGGCGGTGATCTCCGCAGCCGCGGCCTCGGCCTGTTCTGGCTTCAGGTCCCCGATGACGACCTTGGCTCCTTCGGCGGCGAACAACTTCGCTGCCGCCAGCCCGATGCCGCTGGCTCCTCCGGTGATGACTGCTACCTTGTCCTGGATCCGACCCATGGTTCGCTCCTTGCCCTCGAGAGTTTGGTCCACCCACCCTAGTCCTCATCCCCCGGTCGCTGCCGAGCTTGCCCGGCGGCCAGAACAGGGCTACTGAGGTTCGGTGATCAGTCCTTCCGAGACCATCCAGTCGTAGGCGACATCGGCAGGTTCCTCGCCGTTGACGTCGACCTTGAGGTTCAGGCCACGCATGACCTCGTCATCGAGCCGGGAGGAGACCTCCGCGAAGACATCTGCCAGCTGCGGGTATTCCTCGAGGGTCTCTGTACTGATGACCGGGGCGAGGTTGTAGGCCGGGAAGAACTTGCGGTCGTCCTCCAGGACCACCAGGTCCAACGCATCGATCCGCCCATCGGTCGTGAAGACCTCGCCAAAGTTGCAGTCGCCGTTGGCGGTGGCCGAGTAGACGGCACCGGTGTCGTAGATGCCGATGTTGTCATCGGGCACCCCTTTCGCGTCCCCACGCTTCATCCCGTAGTCCTTCAGCCAGGGATTGAAGCCATCGGACCGTGAATTGAACTCGGACTCCACGCAGAACGTGCGGTCCTTCACCGGCAGCTTGGCAATCTGGGACATCTTGCTGATCCCGCCTAGGTCTTTCACCGCGTCCTTGCGCACCGCAAAGGAATAGGTGTTGTTCTCGGGCGAGGGCCGGCCCCAGGTCAGGCCGTTGCCCAGGTCCTCGTCATGGACGGCCTGCCACTGCTTCTCCTTATCGGGGATGCCCTCCTCGTGGCCCATGTAGATGATCCATCCGGTGCCGGTGTAGTCCCAGCCCATGTCGGCCTTGCCGGAGACCAACAGATCACGGAAGGGCTGGCTGCCCGGGACATTGGACAGGTCGGTGACCTTGAACCCCGCCGCGGTGGCGGCCAGCACGGCCATCTTGCCCAGCGTCAGCGCCTCGGTGTAGTTCTTCGCGGTCACCACCAGCGAGGCATCGTCGGGCAACCCCTCGGCAGGTTCGATGATCCCCGGATCGGCCTTGGGGACATAGGACGCAGCCGGCTGCAGCCCGCAACCGGCCAGCAGGGAACCCACGGCAAGGGCGGCGGCGGCCGCATGGACGCGCCGTCTGGCCGCGGGGCGCCGCGGGCCCCGGGCGGGGAAATGAACAGCCATTTCTAGAGTCCCTTCGGGCGGGCAACATGCTCGACGAGCCGTCCCAGCCAGTCAATGACCAGCGCCAGCAGGGCCACCAGCAGCGAGCCGGCCACCAGCACGGTGCTGAGGTTGAGGTTGACACCGGTGACGATCAGGATTCCCAGTCCGCCACCGTTGATGAAGGCAGCCAGCGTCGCGGTCCCCACCAGCAGGACCAGTGCGGTGCGGATGCCCGCAAGCATCACCGGTACGGCCAACGGCAGTTCCACCTTGAACAGCACGGCACTGGAGCTCATGCCCATGCCGCGTCCTGCCTCGATGAGCCGCTCGTCGACCTGGCTGAGTCCAACCATCGTGTTGCGCAGGACGGGAAGGATCGCATAGGCGACCAGCGAGACCACTGCAGCGTTGAAGCCGAAACCCAACCAAAAGGCCAGCAACACGACCAGACCGATGGCCGGTGCCGCCTGGCCGATGTTGGCCACGGCCATCACCGGGCCGCTAAATTTGCGCAGCGGCCCCCGGGTGAGCAGCACGCCCAGCGGGAGGGCGATGACCAGCACGATGACGGCCGCCACGATGGTGAGCTTGAGGTGCTCGAGGGTGTACCCCCACAGTTCGCCGGGATCGAGGGTCGCTTTTTCCGTCGCGCTCAAATCGCTCAGTCCCAGCCAACCGATGAGCAGCAGGAAGGCGATGGCAATGCCGGCCAGCTGCCACCAGAGCGCCTTGGCCATGCCTCCATCCACCGCCCGGGACGCCTCGCCGACGGCGCCGGCGTCCGCGCCCGTGGTGGTCTCGAGGGAGCTCATGGTTGGCCACCATCCTGCGGCTCGCCGGGTGCTTCATCGTCATCAGTCCGCGACGCGTTGCTCCGCCCGGACGCCGCGACCGCTGCATCCACAGATGCTGTCGGGATGGCGCCGCTGTTCAGGCCCACCGGGGAAGCGGCATCGTCCCTGGCCGCTTCCTGGGCCGCATGGATGGACTCCATGACCGTGTCCACGGTGACCAGGCCACGGAAGACATCGCGTCTGCCGACCACCAACGCGGCACTGACGCTGTTGACCAGCATGACGTCCAGGGCGTCATTGAGGGTCGAACGGTCCGAAACCACCGCGAGGTCGGGATCGATCTGGTCGGTGATGACGTCCATGCGGCTCAGCTCGCGTCGGGACAGCCATTGCGCGGGGCGTTCGCGTGAATCGAGCACCACCACGTTCTTCTTCCCCTCCCCCTGCAGGCGCGAGAGGACATCGGAGACCGTGTCACCGGCGACCGCGGTGACCGCTTCCTCCAATTTCACGTCCTCCACGCGGTTGAGCGTGAGCTGCTTGAGCCCGGCGCCGGAACCGATGAAGTTCTCCACGAATTCGTTGGCCGGGTTGGCCAGGATGCGCTCCGGGGAGTCGTACTGCACCAGATGCGCCCCCTCGTCGAACACGGCGATCCAGTCACCGAGCTTCACGGCCTCGTCGAAGTCGTGGGTGACGCAGACGATGGTCTTCTGGAGTTCGGACTGGATGTTGATCAGTTCGTCCTGCAGCCGCTGACGGGTGATCGGGTCCACGGCGCCGAAGGGCTCGTCCATCAGCAGGATGGGCGGGTCGGCGGCCAGGGCGCGAGCCACCCCGATGCGCTGCTGCTGCCCGCCGGAAAGTTCCTTCGGGTAGCGGTCGCGGTAGGTATCGGGGTCCAGGGAGACGAGTTCGAGCAGTTCATCCACGCGGTCGGCGATGCGCTGCTTGGTCCAGCCGAGCATCTTGGGCACCAGGCCGATGTTGGTCGCCACCGTCATATGCGGGAAGAGGCCGCCGGCCTGGATGACGTAGCCGATCTGCCGACGGAGCTTGTCCCCGTCCATCGCGGTGACGTCCTGGTCGTTGATGACGATGCCGCCGCCGGTGGGTTCGATGAGCCGGTTGATCATCTTCAGGGTCGTGGTCTTGCCACAGCCCGATGGGCCGACGAACATGACGATCGACCCGGCGGGGATCTCCAGGGTCAGCCCGCCCACGGCCGGTGTGGCCTGGCCGGGATAGCGCTTGGTGACTTCCTCGAGCAGGATGGCGGCGCCCGTGACGCCGTTCTCGGAGCCTTGGGTGGTTGGTTTCAAATCAGACACGGATACCTCGCGGTGTGGTGAGCCGACCAATGCCGACAAGCAGCAGGTCGAGGATGAGGGCCAACAGGATGACGCCGACGACGCCGACGACGACCGACTCGAGCGCGTTGGCGCCCCCGAGCCGGGACAGACCGGAAAAAATGAACCCGCCCAGGCCGGGACCCAGGGAGTAGGCGGCGATGGCGGCGATCCCCATGACCATCTGCGCCGAGACGCGCACGCCGGCCAGGATGACGGGCCACGCCATGGGGATCTCCACCGTGGCCAGGGTGCGGAAGCGGCTCATGCCGATGCCGCGGGCCGATTCGACGACGGACGGCGGGATGCCGGCCAGGCCAACCACCGAGTTGCGCAGGATCGGCAAGGCGGCGAAGAACGTCACGACCACGACGGCGGGGGCGACACCGAAGCCCATGGGGGCGATGAGCAGGCCGATCAGCGCGAACGACGGGATGGTCAGGCCGATGGCGGAAATGCTGTTGGCTGCCCCGCTGGCTGCCTTGCTCCGGTAGACCAGGGCCGCCAGGACGATGGCGATGACCGTCGCGAGGATCAGGCATTGGACGACCAGGCTGAAGTGCTGCCAGGAGTCAAAGAGTATTTGGCGGTATCTATCGCCGACGAATTCCCACATGTTCAGACCCTCTTCACACTGGCTCCGGTAAGACTTTCGACGCGGCCCGAAGGGCTGCGTCGTCCAGTCCCACCGTAGCCACGTATTTCCGATCGGGGGGCCATTTCGGCATAAAACCGTCTTCTGTTACCGGCTCGTCACCGCAAAGCGGCAGTCCCAAGCTCCCTTCGCGCCACGGAATCCCCGCGCAAAGCCCGCGGATCCAGCCTGACGCCAAGGCAGGATATTCCACCTTGCCAGCGCACCGGAGCAGTGGAAGGGTTGGACCCAGTGACTCCCCTTCGAAAGGAGCATCAATCATGGCCAACCTGAACGGCAGGAAGATCCTCGTCGCGGTCTCGAACCGCGGCGTCGAGCAGGACGAGCTCACGGTTCCGCTGCAGCGGCTGCGCGCCGCCGGAGCAGAGGTCACCGTCGCCGCGCCGAAACCCGGCGAGATCGAAACCCTCGTCAGTGATTGGGAACCCGGAGACCGGGTTCCGGTCGATGCCACCCTCGCGGACGTGGAGGCTGCCGACTACGACCTGCTGCTGTTGCCCGGTGGCACGCTCAATGCCGACGCCCTGCGTCTGGATGACGAGGCCCAACGCCTCGCGAAGTCCTTCGCCGCAGCGTCCCGCCCCGTCGCCTCGATCTGCCACGGTCCGTGGCTGTTGGTGGAGACCGGTCTGACCCGCGGCAAGACGCTCACCTCGTATCTCTCGATCAGAACGGATGTCGAAAACTCCGGCGGCACCTGGAAGGACCAGGAGGTCTTCCGCTGCCCGGCGGAAGGCTGGACCCTGATCACCTCCCGGAACCCCGGGGATCTGGATGCGTTCACCGCAGCGATCGAGAACGAGCTGGCGGCCTGAGTCCGCCGAGGAGCCCGCAGTACCCGTCAATGGAAGGAAGCAGAACCATGGCTACGAAGAACAAGAAGAACGCCACCTACACCGTCCCGGGCCTGAGCCTCAAGGACGGCCACCAGGTCGGCGAGACCCTGCAGATGCGCCTCCACGCGCTGAACGACCTGCAGCTGACCCTCAAACATGCCCACTGGAACGTCGTCGGCCGCGATTTCATCGGCGTCCACGAGATGCTCGACCCGCAGATCGACACCGTTCGCGGCATGATCGACACCCTCGCCGAGCGCATGGCCACCCTCGGGGTCTCCCCCAACGGGCTCCCCGGGGCCCTCGTCGCGGCCCGTCCCTGGAATGACTACGAGATCGGCCGCGCCGGAACCACCGCGCACCTGGCTGCCCTGGACGTCGTCTACACCGGGATCATCGAGAGCCACCGCAAGGCCATCGGGATCGTCGGGGCGTTGGACCCCATCACCGAAGACCTGTTGATCGGTCAGGTCGGCGAACTCGAACTCTTCCAGTGGTTCCTGCGCTCCCACGTGGAGAACAGCGACGGCGATCTGGCCGACGCCGGGGCCCGCACCGAGAAGGGTGCTGCCGCCAAGGCCAAGGGATCCTCGAAGAAGTAGCGTCGGTGCCGGTTTTCACCGGTTGCCTAAGGAACGGCGGCGGGTCGTGGGTTCATCGCCCACGGCCCGTTTCCGTGCCCGGGCCTTCAGGTCCCCCCGAGCTCGAGCTCCACGGTGACCTCCTCGTCGAGGTCGATCCCCTCCGCCTGCCGGACCGCCGTCTTCAGCGGAACCAGATAGCCACCGTCCTTCGGAAATAGAGCCGTGGTGAAGCGGGTGGAACCGATTTTCGCGGCCACCGGGATCATCCCCCACCCATAGGTGACCTGGGAGGCGACGTCATGGATGTAGGCTGCCGCCTCATCGGGGACCCGCAGATAATAGAAGGGTGCCGGCCCGCGCCAATAGAAGACCACGCCGCCAACCTCCAGCAAGCCGTCGTCGTTCACCGGTGTTTCCCGGGGGATCGCCATCATGCCCCTCCTCCATGCTGGAGTCTACGACCGTCGGCGAGCGCGGCACAGGGCTACCCGTCGTCGCGGTGGGCCCGGCCCCGGCAAACACCCGGCCCTGCCCTAGAGTGGCCGCAGGACGCAGGGGTCCATCCGGGCATCAGCCGACGTGATCACCTGCGTTGACCTGTGATCTTCTGCAAAGGACCCGTGAATGCTTGAGCAACGCCTGTACGTGAACGCCACCTTCCACACGCAGTGGGATGGATATCCCCGGGCGACGGCGTTGCTGGCACGCGGCGAGCACATCATCGCGGTGGGCACCCCGGAGGATCTCCGGGGCCAGGCCACCGGAGCCCTGGAAACGATTGATCTCGGCGGGGCAACGGTGATCCCCGGGCTCACCGATGCCCATATCCACACGGCCAACTACGCCCGTGAGAGCGCCGCGCTCGACCTGCGGGGCACCTCCTCACTGGACGAGGCCCTGGGCAGGATCAGGGTCCACGCCTCGAGGCTGCCGGCGGGGGCCTGGATCTTCGGGGGCCGGTGGGACTTCAATACCTGGGATGTGCCCGTCCAGCCCGATCGGGCGGCACTGGACTCGGCGACCGGTTCACATCCGGCAGCCCTGCCCAGCATCGATGGGCATACGGTCTGGGCGAACTCGGCGGCACTGGCCCTGGTCGGCATCGACGCGTCCACCCCCGATCCGGTCGGTGGTCGGATCATCCGCACCCCGGACGGAGAACCCACGGGGATCCTCCGGGAGGCAGCGCATGCGCCCCTGAGCGAGATCATGCACGGTGACGCGGCCGGGGATCTACAGTCCCAGCTCGCCTCCGCCCAGGAGCGGTTGCTGGCGGCCGGGCTGACCGCCGTCCACGACTTCGACGGCGAGGAATGCCGCACCGCCTACGAGGGACTGCGCGCGCGTGGCGATTTGCGGCTGCGGGTGCATAAATCGATTCCGGCGACCTCTCTGGACCGGGCCATCGACGAGGGCCTGGCCACCGGCTACGGCGATGCCTGGTTGCGGACCGGGCCGGTCAAACTCTTTTCCGACGGTGCCCTGGGATCCCACTCCAGCCACATGGGTTCGCCCTTCCCCGGTGACGACGGGAACACCGGGCTCGAGGTCACCCCCTACCCCGAGCTGCTCGCCCTGGTCCGGCGGGCCGCCGGTGCCGGCATCGCGGTGGCGACCCACGCCATCGGGGACCGGGCCAACCAGCTCGTCCTCGACGCCTACCAGGATCTGGCCCTCCATCCGCTGCATGGTTCCGCGGCCCCGCGGGCCTTGCGCCACCGGATCGAACACACCCAACATCTGCGCCGGGAGGATATCGCCCGGGTGGTCCGCCTGGGCGTCGTCCCGTCCATGCAACCCACGCATTGCCCCACCGACATCACCCTGGCCTCCACCCTGCTGGCCGGCCGCGATCTGGCCTCCTATGCCTGGCGCTCGCTCATCGATGCCGGCGCGTTCCCGGCCTTCGGCTCCGATGCCCCGGTCGAACTCCCCAACCCCCTGCACGGCATCCACGCGGCCGTCACCCGCCAGCGCCCCGATGGCGAACCCACCGGTGGTTGGCAGCCCGGCGAGCGGATCACCGTCGCCGAGGCCATTGCCGGTTTCACCATCGGAGCCGCCCATGCCTCCGGCGAGGAGGACCTGAAGGGACGGTTGCGTCCGGGCATGCTGGCCGATTTCACCGCCCTCGGAGCCGACCCCTACACGATCGATCCCGCGGAACTGCGCGATGTACCGGTCCGGGCGACGGCCGTCGGCGGGGTGCTGCGCTACCGCGACGACGCCTGAGTGGAGCCCCGGACCAGGGCGTATGGTTCAACCATGAGCACCCCCATCTACCCTCCCGCCGACACCCGGGAGGATCTTGCCAGGAATCTCCACGCCGTCCAGGACCGGATCTCCACCGCCGCCCGGCGGGCCGGCCGCTCCCCCGGGGAGGTTCGCCTCCTGCCGGTCAGCAAGACCATCGACGAAGCCCATATCCGGTTGGCCGTCGACGCCGGCTGCCGGTGGTTGGGTGAGAACAAGGTGCAGGAGGCCCACCGCAAATGGGAGGCGATGTCCGATCTGGAGGAGGTCAAATGGTCGGTGATCGGGCACCTGCAGACCAATAAGGCCAAATTCGTCGCCCGGTTCGCCAGCGAGTTCCAGGCCCTGGACAGCCTGCGTCTGGCCGAGGCGCTGGATCGCCGGCTGCAACGCGAGGGCCGCGGTCTGGACGTCTTCGTCCAGGTGAACACCTCCGGCGAAGCCAGCAAATACGGGATGGAGCCCGAGGAGACAGCCGGCTTCATCGCCGAATTGCCGGCATTCAGTACCCTGCGGGTCCGCGGACTCATGACGCTCGCCGCATTCAGCACCGACCAGGAGCGGGTACGCCGCTGTTTCTCCACCTTGCGCACCCTGCGCGATCGGATCCGCCAGGACGCCCCGGATCCGGCGGCCTTTGAAGAACTGTCCATGGGCATGTCCGGGGATTTCGAGTGGGCCATCGACGAAGGCGCAACGGTCGTGCGGGTGGGCCAGGCGATCTTCGGGCCACGGACGCTCCCCGACAGTTATTACTGGCCGGCGGCCGGCACCGACTCCTGACCCCGGGATGCCACCGGTTCCGCGCGGGCTAGTATTTTCGTTCGGTGGCGAATTGCAGCGGGGGAACCTCGGCCCGCCGGAGGATCAGTTCCAGCGCATGGTCATCAAGCCGCCGGTCCTCCTCGGTGACCGGAACCCACTGCGGGATCGGGGAGGCATGGCCGCTTTCGTCGCGGGACACGAAGATGCTCATGCAACGGGTGGTTTCCCGCCAGGCCTCCGAGCGCGGGTCCCGGGCCCTGACGTGTACCGCGATATGCATGCTGTGCGGGCCGGTGTGGATCAGCCGGGCCTCGAGTTCGACGACGTCTCCGATGTGGATGGGGTTCAAAAAATGGATGCCACCCGAGTAGACGGCCACCGAATCGCGTCCGCTCCAGCGCGTGGCACAGGCCCGGGCGACCTCGTCGATCCAGCGCATGACGATCCCGCCGTGGGCGTTGCCACCCCAGTTCACATCGGTGGGTGAGGCGAGGAACCTGAACATCTCCTGCGGGGCCGTTCCGGCCTCCGTGTATTTTTGGGCCCGCATCAGGTCGCGGATGGCTGCCCGGGCCTCCACCCGGTCCTCGACCCAGCGGGCCAGCTGCTCCGCCTCGGGATCGGAGGCCTCCCACGGTTGGACGGGTTTGGGTCGGCTGTCCTCATCCATGGCGACGAAAGCCAGAATGCAGTCCATCGCGGGCCGGAATTCGCGTTCACTGACATCCGCGGCGTCGACGGTGACCACCACCTGCATGCTGGTGCGTCCGGTATGCACGATCCGGGCGGTGACCTCGATCAGATCGCCGTTGCGGATGGGACGGGTGAAGTGCACGTTCCCGACGTAGGCGGTGACGCAATAGCCCCCGGCGTATCCGACCGCACAGGCGTACCCCGCCTGGTCGATCCATTCCAGGATCCGGCCGGCCTGGACCGTCACGCCGTCCTCGGACACATCGGTGGGGGCCGCCAGGAAACGCAGCTTCATCACGTCGTTCATCAGTAGATCGTATCCATGCCCGGCCCCGGTCCGGACATCGGCACTGCTAGCCTTCCGTCATGAAGCGTCCGTTCGTGCAGAGGGCCCGAAGCATGGTGGCCCGCCCCACGGGGAAGGTCTCACGGCCCCGATTCGTCGGCGCCGTCATCCTCGGTGCGTTCCTGGTCTTCGCCGGGACCAGCCATCTGAGTTTCGCCCGCACGGAATTCACGGCTCAGGTGCCGCAGTGGGTCCCCCTCGATGCCGATGTCGTGATCCTGGCCTCCGGAGTAGTGGAAATCGGTTTGGGTGCGGCCCTGGTGTTCTGGCGTCGACGCCGCGTTCTGGTGGGTTGGGCCGTTGCGGCCTTCTTCCTTGCGGTGTTCCCCGGCAACATCGCCCAATACGTCACTGGTACCTCCGCGTTCGGACTCGATAGTGATGGTTCGCGGCTGGTCCGCCTGTTCTTCCAGCCCGTCCTGATGCTCTGGGCCCTCTGGTCCACGGGGGCTTGGAGGGCACTGCGCACGGCCCTCCGGGGTCCCTGATCCCGGGGTCGGCTCCCGCCCTACCAAAGTCCGGCCGCCGAGCCTATGCTCGGGACCATGACGAAGGATCAGGGTTCCTCCACACAACGCCTCGAGGTCAACGAATGCTGGACGTTGCTTCGCAGCGTGTCGGTGGGCCGTTTGGCGGTCTGGGTGGAGGACCACCCGGATATTTTTCCAGTCAACTACGCCGTCGACCACGGAACCGTCGTTTTTCGCACCGGTGCGGGAACAAAACTTTCCGCAGCGTTGGGGGATCACCCGGTGGCCTTCGAAGTGGACGGCGTTGACCAGTCCACGGGTGTCGCCTGGAGCGTCAATCTCAAGGGTGCCGCCGAACTGCTCAAGTCCACGGAGGAGCTCGTGGAGAGTTTCTCGCTGATGCTCTTCCCGTGGGAATCGGGGCATAAGGACGCGTTCGTCCGCATCACCCCCACCTCGACCACCGGCCGCCGGTTCACCATTTCCGAACCCACCGAATGGTGGACCATCAATTCCCGGGCTCCCCGCACCGCCGACGAATAGGCCGCCCTGCAGCCGCGCCGGGATCTCAGCTCTGCGCTGAGTCCGTCGAAGCTGCCTCCCGTTTCCCGCCCGAGCGTCCGACGAAGGCGTCCATGGTGTTGTTCACCCCCAGCAGGTTGGCCACCTTGTCGAAGAGCGGCACCGGCAGGATACGCAGCGGAGACAGGGCATGGACGGCGCGGGGCATGACGAGCTTCTGCTTGCCCGCCTCGATGGCGTCGAGCATCCGGGTCACCACGTAGTCGGGTTTCAGGATCGGCAGGATCAGCGGGAACCTGGTCTTCACGCCCTCGAACATGCCGGTGGAAATGTAGTAGGGGCAGACCACCAGGGAGTTGACCCCGGTGCCGTCCTTGGCCAGTTCGACACGCAACGATTCGGCGAATCCGAAGGCCGCGAACTTGCTGGCCGAATAGTCGGTCTGCTTCGCCACCCCCACCATTCCCGCGGCGCTGGAGACCGTGACGATACTGCCGTGCCGGCGTTCGATCATTCCGCCCAGGAAGGCCCGGGTGACCCAGTACAAGGCCATCACGTTGACCTGGATCGTGGCCTCCAAGGCCTCCTCGGAGGCGTCGAGCAGCCGTTTGCCGCTGACGACGCCGGCATTATTGACCACGACGTCGACCTCGCCGGTCTGCTCCGCCGTGGCCCGGACGGCGGCCCGGTCGGTCACGTCCACCGCGAAGGCCTCGGCGTCGGCCCCCAGCGCCCGCACCTCGTCACGGACTGTCCGTCCGGAGGCTTCCGACAGGTCCCAGATGACGATGCGGGCTCCGCGTCGGGCGGCCCCCAGTGCCAACAGCCGGCCGATGCCGCTGCCTCCACCGGTGATCAGGACGGTCTCATTCTTCAAGGGGTGGCGCATGGTGCTCCGGTTCCGTGGGCGTCAACGATCATCACCCCACATTGAACCATCGTTCGATGGATGACAAGGCTAGGCTTGCTCCATGGGGGGAATCAAGAAGCCCGAGGGCGAACGACGCAAGGACATCATGGACGCCGCCGCAAAGGTGGCACTGGACGGCGGGATCGAGTCGGTGACCTCCCGCAGCGTGGCTGCCGAAGCGGGGCTGTCGATCGGCCTGGTCTACTTCTATTACGAGTCCAAGGAAGGTCTCCTGCACGCGCTGTTGACCCACCTGCTGGAGACCATCCTGGGTGGTCCCCCGCCCGGTTTCGGCGAGGATCTCTCCCCCCGGGCCGCCCTGATTTCGATGGTGGCCCAGCAGATCCATGCCCTGCCCGCCCGGCGCGGTGAAGTCGACCTGATCTTCCAGTTCTATTTCCTGCGTCACCACGACGAATACCGCGCGCCCATCAACGCCGCACTGGACCGCTACGCGGCCACCCTGGAGCCGGTCACCGAGCGGCTGGTCGAAGGCACCGGCATGTCAGGCCCCGCGTTGCGTTCCACCCTGGCCTCACTCATCTACGGAGCGGCCGTGAACGTGGCCCGCCAGCCGGAGGAATTCAGCCCCGAGCTGCTGTTGCAGGTCGTCTCCACCCTGGTCCCCGAACACCGGGGGCACTAGCTGCCCGGCGGCGGGGCCGTACTGGAGCGGATGATCAGTTCCGGGGCCACCCGTTCGGAGGAATGGTCCGGTTCCGGGTGGGTCATCTGCCGGATCAGATGGGCCACCGCCTGCCTCCCGGTCTGCTCGAACGACTGCCTGATCGTGGTCAACGGCGGCTGGCTGTAGGCGGCCAGGGCGATGTCGTCGATTCCCACCACCGACACATCCTCGGGCACCCGCCGGCCGAGCTCATGCAAGGCACGCAGTGTCCCGAAGGCCATTTCGTCGCTGGCGACCAGCACTGCGGTCACCTCGGGCATCCGCCCCAGGAACTGGCCATTGCGGTACCCCGACTCCGGCGTCCAGTCACCGTGGAGTTCGGGCGGCACCTCGCAGCCGGCTTCCTGCAACGTCTCCCTCCAGCCGGCGACCCTTGTCGCCGAATCCGACCATTGATCGGGTCCGGCGATATGCCAGACCGTCCGGTGCCCCAGTTCGAGCAGGTGGCGGGTGGCCAGCCGGGCCGCTTCGGCCTGGTCCACGGCCACGACATCGGCGGCAGAGGTCCGCGAACCGTCCACGGTGACCGTGGGAACCCGGCGGGTGATCCGTTCCAGGGGTTCGTCGACGTCGATCAACGGCACCGCGATGATCAGCCCATCGACCCCCTGGTCCACGAGCCGGGTGACGGCCTGGCCGATGGCGGAGGAAGCCAACGAGTCGGTGGTGGTGTTGTTGACGAGGTAGCCGTGGGCGCGGGCCTCCTTCTCGATGCCCAGGGACAGCGAAGCCCGGGAATAGAAGTCCGTGGCCAGGGTGAGCACCCCCAACGTCTTGCTTTGACCGGTGACCAGGGCCCTGGCGGTGTAGTTGCGCCGGTACCCCATCTCCTCGACCACCGTCATGACCCGGTTCCGGGTCGCCGGCTGCACATGCGGGTGTCCGCTGAGCACCCGCGACACGGTCTGCGCCGAGACCCCGGCCGCCTGGGC
The DNA here is from genome assembly GCA_030452125.1 of Micrococcaceae bacterium. GTDB lineage: Bacteria > Actinomycetota > Actinomycetes > Actinomycetales > Micrococcaceae > Arthrobacter_H. The sequence goes on along the minus strand of JAKDMV010000009.1, from coordinate 31,605 downwards.
CACATCGCGCATGGACGGGGCACGCCCCACCGGCATGGTCATGCCTCCACGTCCCCTCGTCATCATCCGGTCTCCTTGGGTTCCAGCCTAGGCCCGGGCAGCTTCATCGGCGGGGAGCGCAACGTTCGCGGCCGCCGCGGCCACCCGCTGGCGGGTCTGACGCAGGACGGTCACCGGTTCGGCGCCCACCACCAGCTCCCCGGCCTTGACGAATCCCTCTTCCCGGTCCTCCAACGCCGAGATCAGCCGCCCCCGGCAGCGCCGTTCGTCGTCCAGGACCGCCGGTTCGCCGATGAGGTTGTGGAATTCACCCGGGTCGGCGTCGAGGTCGAAGAGCTGTTCGGCGCCGCTGCCCGAGGCCCAGATGTATTTGAACCGCCCGTCGGTGATCCATTGGATCGACTGGCCGAAATAGGTGTGCTCGCCGTGCAGGTGCGTCCTGGCCGGGACCGGGCCTCCGGCCAGGTGCCCGGCCAGCGAGAGACCATCCACCGTGGCGGGGATCTCGACCCCGGCCAGGTCCAGCAGGGTGGGCATGAGGTCACGCAGTTCCACGACGTCGTCCACGGTGGAACCGTTCGAGGCGGCCGGGCTGCGGGGGTCGTGGATGATCAGCGGCACCCGGGCGGAGCCCTCGTAGGGCACGGCCTTGCGGAACATCTGGTGGTCCCCCATCATCTCGCCGTGGTCGGAGGTGAAGGCAATGACCGTGTTCTCGTCCAGTCCGAAGTCGGCCAGGGATTCGACGATGCGGTTGAGCTGTAGATCGAGCTGGGTCATCAACCCGTAATACCCCATGCGGGCCCGGCGGACGACGGCGGGAGGAAGCTTCGCGACGGCCGCCTGGTAGTCCCCGTCCCGGCGGTGCTCCTGCCAATCGGAGATCCAGTCCCCCACGGGCAGTTCGTCCTCGGGCACGCAGGAGTACTGGTCCATCGCCCAGGCCGGTGGATCGTAGGGCGGATGGGGCCGATGGAAGGAGAGGTAGAGGAAGAACGGGCGGGTGGGGTCCCGGCGGTACATCCAGTCGATCGCCTCGGTGGCCAGCCAGTTGGTCGGATGCACCCGTTCGGGTTTGTCCCAAGGGCGGGCGGCCACCGAATTGCAGTTCACCCCGGAATCGAAGTATTCCTCGTCGGCGGCGATGCCGGGCTGGCGGCGCAGCCACGGGACGTAGTCGTCGAAGAAGCGGAAGTCCTGCCGATGCTCCCCGCGGGCATGGTGGAGGTACCCGTCGTGCAGTACGACGTCGTCGAAGCCCACCCGGGCGCGTTCGGGGTAGACATGCATCTTTCCGATGGCCTGGGTGTGGTAGCCGGCGCGGGAGAATTCCCCCGCGAGGGTGACCGGGTGGGCCGCGGCAAACGGAACACCTTCCTCGTAGCCGACCCGGCCGTGGCGTTCCTGTGACTGGCCGGTGAACAAGGCGGCGCGCGCTGGAACGCACGTGGGCGTCGCCGAGTAGGCCTTCGTGAAGCGGGTGCCGCGTCGGGCCAGTTCATCCAGGTGCGGGGTCTGGACCTGCGGGTGGCCCGCGATCGACAGGCAGTCCCCCCGCCACTGGTCGGCGCAGATGAGGATGACGTTCGGCCGTTCCGCGGTGCCCGCATTAGAAGGTTTCAATGAAGACCTCCGGGGGACCGAGTTCTGGTTCCTGCACGATCCGGACCTGGTCGCCCAGGCCTTCCAGCTCGAGGACGGTCAGGGTGTTGGCCCCTGGAACCAACAAGGGCGCCGGCAGGTACAGCGTGGTCTGCGGTCCACGGTTCCAGTAGCGCCCGAGCAGGAAACCGTTGACCCAGAGGAATCCCTTCACCGAACCGGGCAGGGACACGAAGGCATCCGCTGTGTCGTCGACCATCAGGGTCGCCTCCGCCAGGCCGGTTTTTCGGTTCTGCACAGTTTCCCCGGGGGTGGTCCGGGCCGTCGCCAACAGTTCGGCAGGCCCCGGTTCAGTCAGGGCCACGTGGCGGTGGTTCCAGCCGCTGACCAGTCGTCGCCCGATGAGGACCCCGCCGGTGATGCCCTTGGACTCCCCCAGCCGGGGGCCGTAGTTGATGCGCCCCTGGTTCTCCACGACGATCTCCAGCTCCACCCGCTCCCCCGCACCGGTGAGTTCGATGACCGCCTGCGGGTCGTTGCGTTGAAGCACCCCGACCAGGGTCCCGTTGACATGGACCTGGGCCCGGTCGCGCAGCCCCAGGATGCTGATGGTCGTCGGGCCCTTCGGCAGGATCGGCCGGGCACTGTAGAGCACCAGTCCGGCATCGGCGTCGAGCTCTTCGAAGGTCAACGGGTGGGCCGAGGCGACCGGGGTTCCCGCCCCGCGCAGCACCGGAAGCAGACCTGCCCTGCCCTCCAGGGGCAGGCTCGTCGCCGGCAGGGTGGCCGGAGCGGCCAACAGTCCGGCGGGGACCGGTTCGGCTCCGGGGCCGAGCAGGACCTCGCGCATGGCATGGAACTTCGCGGTCAGCGCCCCGTTTTCGGCCACGGGGGCGTCCGAGTCGTAGCTGGTGATGGTCGGTTGGTATTGGCCCTCGTCGAAGTTCGCCCCCGAGGTGAGACCGAAGTTGGTTCCGCCATGGGCCATGTACAGGCTCACCGATCCGTCGGCTTCCACGATCTCGCGGATGATCCCGGCCGCGTCGCCGGGCTCGCGCACATGGTGCTTTTCGCCCCAGTGGTCGAACCAGCCGTTCCAGAATTCGGCGCACATGAAGGGATCCCCGGGGCGGCGTCCGCGCATCAACGCGGCGCTTTCGGCCACCCTGCTACCGAAGGTCGCCGTCGCGAACGTCCCCTCGAGGGTGCCGCCGTCGAGCATCAACTCGGTGGGCCCGTCGGCGGTGTAGAGCAGTTCGGTGACCCCGCGGGCCAGCAGTGCCTCGCGCAGCCAGGCCATGTATTCGGCGTCGTCGCCGTAGCTGCCGTATTCGTTTTCGACCTGCACGGCGACGATCGGCCCCCCGGTCCCCGACTGCCGGGACACCAGTTGGGGCATGACCAGGTCCAGCCAGCCGGCGACATCGCGGGTGAAGTCATCGCTGAGGCAGCGCAGGCGTCCCCTCCTGCCGTGGGTCACCCAGACGGGGAAGCCGCCGTTGTCCCATTCGGCGCAGATGTAGGGGCCCGGCCGGACCATGACGTCCAGGCCCAGCTCCCCGGCCAGATCGATGAACCGTCCCACATCCCGCCAGCCGGTGAAATCGACCCGGCCCTGGACCGCCTCGTGGAAGTTCCAGGGGATGTAGGTGTCTACGGTATTCAGCCCCATGGCCGCCAAGCGGGCCAGCCGGTCCCTCCACTGGTCGGGGTGGACCCGGAAGTAGTGGAGGGACCCGGAGAGGATCCGGTGGGGTTCGCCGAAACGGAGGAACCCCCCGTCGTGGATCGACAGCGCCGCCGGGGTCGGCGACGAGGCCTCCGTGTCCAGCGGCGCGGCGTGGGGGCGCGCTTCCTGCAGCATTCCTACTCACTTTCCATGGGGGTTGCATTCCGGTGGCCGTCCGGAAGGGTGGGTGGCCTCGTTATTTACTGGCGCCGAGCGTCATGCCCTCGATGATCCGGCGGCCCAGCCAGATGTAGAGCAGGATCATCGGCAGCACCAGCACCAGCACCCCGGCAAAGAGTCCGCCGTAGTCGGCTCCGTTGGTCTGTTGCCGGGCGATGAAGTTCAGCAACGCCACCGGAAGGACCTGCTTATCCGTGTCCTGGATCAGCACCAGGGCCAGGAACGTCTCGTTCCAGATGTTGATGGCGTTCAGCGTCAGCAAGGTGATGATGCCGGACCGGGCCAGGGGCATCATGATCTGCCAGAACGTCCGCAGCGAGGAGCTGCCATCCAGGGCCGCCGCCTCTTCGAGATCGTTGGGCAGGCTGCGCATGAACCCGGTCAGCAGGATCACCGTGAAGGGGATGTTGGCCCCCAGCAAGGCCAGGAAGAGCCCCCACAACGAGTTGATCAGATGCAGTTGTTCCAGCATGACGTACAGCGGGATGATGATCACCTGCACCGGCACGCCGATGCCGATGGCGAAGAGGGCGAAGATCGTCCCGGAGACCTTGCGGGTGCTGCGGGCCAGGACGTAGGCGGCCGGAGCGGCCAGCAGCATCAGGGTGATCGACCCGCCGACGGTCATCAGGGCGGTGTTGAACGCGGCAATGCCGAATTCGCCCTCGAATAATGCGGTGGCGAAGTTCTCGAAGGCCGGCGGGATCGGTAGCCCCCACGGTGTTTCGAAGATCGCCCGGTGGGTCCGCAGCGAGGTCAGCAACACCCACAGCAGGGTGCCGACGTTGAAGGCGGCCAGGATCCAGACCAGCACGATGCCGACGCTGCGGACCTTTCCGGTCGCGCCGATCCTGGCGGTGGAGCCTGTCTTGCGCGGCGGTGGCGGCGGGGTGTTCTCGGGATGTTCCTGATGGGCCGGGGTGGCCCGGTCGGAAAGCAGGGTAGCCATGGATTCCTCAGTACTCGATCGGTTCGCGGCGGGTGGCCCGCTGGAGCGCGAAGACGAAGACCATCACGGCCAGCACCGTGACCACTGCGGCTGCGGAGGCGTAGCCGAATTCAAAGGCCGGTGTCCGGCCCCCGAAGGTCTTCCCGTAGATGAACAGGGCGCTGTTCCACACGTTGGTCGGTGGCATATCCGCCGAGGTGCCTCCGAAGGCATAGATGAACTCGAAGATCTTCAGTGAACCGATCGTCCACAACACCGCTGCGGCGGTGACGACATCCCAGGTCAGCGGCAGGGTGACATAGCGGAACCGTTGCCAGGCCGTGGCACCGGCGAGGGCGCATTCCTCATAAAGATAGATGGGGATCTGGTCCACTGCTGCCATGAGGATGGTGACGTAGAGGCCGAGGTTGATCCAGATCAGCCCCACCACGATGATCAGGAACAGATGGTCACCCAGCCAGTTCGGTCCCTCGGGGATCCCCACACCGCGGAATGCGGATTCGAGTAGTCCGTTGGACTGGAAGATGAAGCCCCAGAGGATGGAGAGCACGACCGGGGAAATGATCACCGGGAAGAAGACGACGTTGCGGATGAATTTCCGTCCGCGCATCTCCCGCAGCACCATGGTCAGGCCGAAGGCCACGGCGAAGACGGCGATGCCGCCGACCAGGAGGATGATCAGGGTATTGGCAAACGCCTGGTGGAAGACGCTATCGCCCAACAACCGGCTGTAGTTCTCGAAGCCGACCATGTCCGGCTCGCCCATGCCGTCCCAGCGCATGAACGAAATGACGAAGGAGGCCAGCGCCGGCCCGAGGAACAGGATCCCGTTGGCTAGCTGGGCCGGTATCAGTAACGGCCAGAATATCCGGCGACGCCGCTTCTCCATGGGGGACTCGGAGCGGCCCGCCCGCGGGGGGGCCGCTCCGTGCCGGGCGGGCCGAACGGGATGTTCGGCCGCCCGGGTGGCGAGGGCCATCTAGTTCTGGCCCTTCCAGTAGTTCGCCTGGGCCTTGGAGATCTTCTGGGCGAAGCCCTTGGCGTCGGTTCCCCCCGAAAGGTAGTCGCGGACCGGGGCGGCGAAGACCTCCGGGACGATGCCCGCGTAGTCGACGTTCACCCCGTCCAATGCCAGCACGGGGTCCTCGGCGGCGATGGAGTCACCGATGTTCTTCAGGTCCTCCGGGACCTCCACATCGTCGCGGACCGACATCGCGCTGGAGCTGGTCACGTAATCCTCCTGGTATTGCTTCTCCAGGACGAAACGGATGAAGGCCTTGGCCAACTCCTTATGCTTTGCCCTACCCGGGACCGAATACCCGGTCAGGCCGATCTGCGCGTTTGCTTCGCCCGAGGTCCCCGCGGGGATCTCCAGTGACGCGAAGTCGAAATCCTTGCCCGCACTCTTGGCGGTTTCCTGCGGGATCCAGGACCCGTTGAGCAGGAACGTCGCCTTCCCGGTGGCCCACCGTTCCTGGATGGCCGGGAACTTCGAACCGAAACTGCCGTCGGCGAATGACTCCGGGGGGACGACGTCACGGATCTTCTCCACGGCAGCCATCACGTCGTCGTCCATCCAGGCCTCACCGGACTTGTCCTCGACCGTGGCCCGGAACTTCTCGGGACCGAGTTCACGCATCAGGATGCTGCTGGCCCAGAGGGTGGTGTAGTACGGCACGTCGCTATCCAGTGCCACCGACCCCTTGCCTTCCTTCGTGATGAGGGCACCGAGATCGTCCAGGGTCTTCGGGGCGTTGCCTTCCAGCTCGGAGTGTTCCTTGGCGTCGTACCAGATGCCGATTCCGAGCACGGAGTAAGGAATCATCCAGACTTCGCCGTCGTCGTTGGTGACCAGGTCCTCGAACCGGTCCACGCCGGCGTCGGCCAGCGAGGAGTCCTCGTTGATGCTCTTTTCGGTCATGACCGAGCTGAGGTCCTCGCCCTGGCCGTCACCGACCAATGGCGCCAAGTTGTCCAGCGCCGATTCGACGACATCGGGGGCGTTCGAGCGCATCGCCGGCGCCAGCTTCTGGGTGACCTGGCGTCCCTGCCATTCCACCTCCACCGTCGCTCCGGTTTCCTCCTCGAAGTCCTCGATCGCTGCCGAAATCGCCTTGGCCTGGGGTTCCTTCTCCTGCCAGTACGACCAATAGGTCATCGTCTTTCCGGAAAAATCGCCGTCGGCGGCGTTGGCGGCACCCGACGACTCGGCATCTCCTCCGCATCCGGTCAGCGCCAAGGCGCCCGTCACGGCAATGGCGGTGAGGGCGCCGGCCCTCGAAGTGTGCATGGAACGCATCGTCTCTCCCGACTTCTCCAATGTGGTGATCCACGGATGTTATGGATCACTTACCTATGTTTACCCATGAAGAGTGTGAGCGCAAGCACATTCCCGAAAAGACCAAAACTGTGCGCCTCGAAATGAGGGCAAACCACAAAAGGGACGAAAACTTCTTTGATTTCATGCGCTTCCACGAACACATAGGGCGCGGGAAGGCCCCTGGGGCCATCATGGCCAATCCACGCACAGGTCCCTGATGACCCGAATTTGAGATCAGAATACGAAATGTTATCTGTATCAGAAATAAATACTTCGCCACGAGTTCACCGCACGGAAAGCCAGACAGGATTCGACGCCGTACCGGGATCGTGTCGACAAGGGGGCGCGCCGACCACTCCCGGAGAGTCAAACCTCGCTTGCCCAAAAGTCACACAGCCTTCCCCTTCTGGCCCAATCCAGAAATCTGTGATCCAGTTCATACAGTACATCGGACATCCCACCTCCCATCTATTCCATTTGCTTCGTTCGAAAGGTCTCTGCATGCACCACGCCCCAGCGGTTCCCCCTACCCGTCGTCGACGGTCGGCACCATGGATGGGACGAGTTCGCCACCTCTTCATCACCGGTGCAGCATTGGGGCTGGTGCTTCCGGTCGCCATCGCCGTCCCTGCCACGGGCGACACCACCACCCCGGGGGGCGATCCGTCAGCTGCCCCCGGGGTATTCAATGAGCAGAACCTCGCAGCCGACCGGACAGCAGAGGATTTCTTCTACCGGATCACCGCTCTGACGCATGTTCGTGACGGAGTATTGCTGGCTGCGTGGGATGCCCGACCGGACAGCGCAGCCGATGCACCCAACCCGAATTCAATCGTCATGCGGCGCAGTACCGACAACGGCAAGACGTGGGATTCCATGTCGACGATTGCCGCAGGCCATCCCGGTGATGCGACCGGGAAGAAATACGGATACAGCGACCCCAGCTTCGTCACCGACCACGAAGCCGGCAAGGTCTTCGCCTTCTTCGTGTATTCCAAGGATCAAGGTTTCCACGGCAGTGCATTCGGCAACGATGATGACGACCGCCAGGTCATCAGTGCTGCCGTTGCAGAGTCCACGGACGAGGGCAGGACGTGGTCCGAACCGCGGCTGATCACCGACGTGGCGAAGCCCGGAGCTTCGAAGACCCCATCCCCCGGCGATGTCCGCAGCATGTTCGCCAGTTCCGGAGAAGGAATCCAGCTACGCCATGGTGAACACCGTGGACGGCTCATCCAGCAGTTCGCCGGCGACGTCCAGCAATCAGACGGCACCCGCGCCATGCAGGCCTATTCGGTCTACTCCGACGACCACGGAGCGACTTGGCACCGCGGTGAACTCGTCGGCACCGGGATGGACGAGAACAAGGTCGTCGAGCTCTCCGACGGCCGTGTCATGCTCAACTCCCGCGATTCGAACGGAGGCGGATTCCGGAAGGTCACCATCTCCGAGGACGGCGGCGAAACCTACGGACAAGTCACCGCCGACCGACAGCTACCGGATCCCACTAACAACGCGGAGCTGACCAGCATGTTCCCGAATGCCGCCGAGGGTAGCGACGACGCCCGGAAACTGCTCTACACGGGGGCCAACTCACAGACTGAACGCGAAAACGTTTCGGCCAGGGTTTCCTGTGACGACGGGGCCACCTGGCCTGGTCTGCGGACCATTCGGTCCGGCACCTCCGCTTACTCGTCCACCACAGCCCTGGACAGCGGGATCTTCGGTACCTTCTACGAAGCCGGTTACACCAATGACCTGCGTTTCTCCGCCTACGACCAGGACTGGCTGAATGTCGTGTGCGCACCGCTTGAGGCCGAACCCCTGGAGATCGACCCGGATGAAACCGCCAACGTTCCGGTGACTGTGACGAACCAGGAAGCAACCCGACTGCCAGCAGGCCAACTGACCATCTCCGGCCCCGCCGGCTGGACGGCCAAGACCGTCGAGGTCCCCGCCGTCGCTTCCGGCAAGAGCACCATGGTCGAGGTTCCCGTGACCTCCCCCGCCACGGCCAACGGCCCCGTCCAGCTCCAGAGCGTCTTCACCGCCGCCGACGGGAGGGAATCCCAAGGTCCGGTCACGGCAGAAGTCGAGGGCAAGACCATCGTGGGTATCTCCGTCGAGGGCGAACAGACCGACTCGAACCGGGATGTCGACGCCGATCCGTATGCGGCCCGGGACCAGGTCCCCTACAGCTTCGTGGTGTCCCATACCGGAAATGTCACGCAATGGGTGGTGCCCACGGACGGAAACTTCGCCCCGTTCGCGGCCCAGCCCGTCGGGGACCCCAGCCCGGCAGGCAACTGCCGTTATGGTTCCCTCGCCGTGGGCACTTCCTACAACTGCACGTCTCCACGTCACACGGTGACCGACGACGACGTCGCGGACGGTTTCTTCGTCCCCCGAACCACCTGGACCGTCGGACAAGTCCCGGAATACACGAATATCGACCAAACCCTCGAAGTCACCGGTGAGGAAGTCGACGTTCTCCGCCGGGCACCGGAGCTTTCTGAAACCCACGACGACGGGGCTTTCATCGACGTGGACGGTGACGGGTACGCCAGCACCGGAGATACCGTCACCACGACGCTGACTCTGGAGAATACGGGCAACGTGCGGTTGACGGACGTGACCACGGGCGACCATACCGCGGCGAAGGAACTTTCCACCGGCGGAACGACGACCCATGAACTGCAGCACACGGTGTCCTCCGAAGACGTCGAGTCGGGTGCCATCGCGGCCCAGACTGTGAAATTCACTGCAGCCAATGGGTCGAAGTCGACCTCCCTGACGGCCAAGCTTGCTGCCATTTCCTTGGACGTGTCTGAAGATATCGACCCTGGAGCACCCAGCGACAACGAATCCACGGCGCCGACAGCAGCATCCCTGTCCCACGACAACGGGTGGGACACCGGCCTCCAGGATGGCGATTTTACGGTCAGCATGAACCTCTGGCACGGGTCCAATGCCAGCTTGTTCCGTCTCTACGAAGATGGCGAACTGGTTTCCGTCTCGAAGCTCAAGGCCAAAACGCCGGAAGCACAGAAGGCCTCCTTCTCTGTTGAGGGGAAAAAGAACGGCACCTACACCTACACCGGAGAGCTGGTGAATGCCGCTGGCTCGACGAAGACCGCGCCGCTGAAGGTCAGGGTCACCGACGCGGCCCCGGCGCTGCCGGTTCTCAGCCGCGACCACCAGGGAACCGGCGGGGACTACACCTTGACCGCCAACCTCTGGTGGGGCACCAATGGCGAGACCTACCGACTTCTGGAAGACGGTCGGCAGATCGCCACCGGGAAATTGGACGCCAGCAGCCCCGCAGCCCAGCAGGTCGAAGAAAAGATCTCCGGGCGGAAGTCGGGGACCTATGAGTATGTCGTCGAATTCTCCAATGCCGCCGGAACCACGGCCAGTAAACCGCTGATGGTCAAGGTCAAGTAGCTCAAGCCCACTGCGTGGTCCTCGGGTGGGGCACTCCTCCCGTGCCCCACCCGGCGTCGTTCAGCCTCCGGGGGTGATCCCCAGATGATGTTCGAGCACGTATTCGGCGATCGCCATCGCCGAGGTCGCCGCCGGGGAGGGGGCGTTGCGCAACAGCGTGACGGCTCCGACCTGGTCGACGGCGAAGTCATCGACCAACGACCCGTCCTTGTCCCAGGCCTGGGCCCGCACCCCGGCCGCCGATTTCGAGGCCAGATCCGCCGGCAGCAATTCGGGGACGAAGCGGCGGGCCTGCTGGAAATAGAGCGGTTTGACCAGGGAGGCGGAGATCTCCCGGACCCCCATCAGCCAGTGTTGCTTGGCCAGGGCCGGAGCCCCGGGCCAGCGCAGCGATTCGAGGGTGTCCCGCATCGAGACCTGCCGCCACCGGTATCCTTCCCGCGCCAGGGCGGGCACGGCATTCGGGCCGACCTGGACGTCGTCGTACACCCCGCGGGTGAAGTGGACGCCCAGGAAGGGGAAACGCGGGTCAGGAACCGGATAGATCATGCCCTTGACCAGGTCTTGGCGGCCCGGGGCCAGGGCCCGGTATTCCCCGCGGAAGGGCAGGATCCTCGGCGACGGGGAGGCCCCGACCATCCGGGCGATCACGTCGGACTGCAGACCCGCACAGACGATGAGTCGGTCGAAGACATGGGTCCCTGCCGTGGTTGAAACGCTCACTGATCCGCCGGCGGTGGACACCGCGGTGACTTCCTGACCCAGCAGGACGGCCCCACCTCCGCGACGGACGTCATCGGCCAACGCCTCGGTGATCGCCGAATAGTCCACCACCGCCGTATGCGGTGAATGCACCGCGGCGACCCCGGCGACATGGGGTTCGATCTCACGCATCGCCCCGGCATCGAGCCGCCGCACGCCGGGGACCCGGTTCTCGCGGGAGCGGCGTTCGATCTCCTCCAGCCGGGGCAGCTCGTCCTTCGTGAGGGCGACAACCAGTTTGCCGAGCTCGCGGTAGGGCAGGGAACGCTCGCGGCAGAAGTCGCGGGTCATCTCCCGGCCCCGGCCGCAAAGGGTGGCCTTGAGTGAACCGGGTGGGTAGTAGAGCCCGGCATGCACGACGCCGGAATTATGGCCCGTCTGGTGGGCCGCCAGACGTGCTTCCTTCTCGAGCACCGTCACCTCGACGTCCTCGGTGGCGGTCAGCGCCCGGGCGATGGCCACCCCCACGATGCCCCCGCCGATGATCCCGACCCGTTCAGCCATGCTGGTCCCTTTCGTCGCCGGCACCGTGCTGGCCCGTCCTGGCCCACCTGCCGTAGGTCGATTCTTGCACCGTTGCCGGAATCGGGGGCCTCCTGCGGTCCGGATTCAGTCCCCGGGTGGGCCCACCGACAGGTCGGCCCGCCACCCCCGTTAGGGATGGCGGGCCGGGAACTGTCGTTCTGCTGGCGGGTCAGGCCACCTCGGGAGGCAACATCAGACCGGCACCGGGGATGGCGTCGAGCAGCGACCGTGTGTACTGGGTCTGCGGGTTCTCGAAGACCTCGTCGGTGCTCCCGGTCTCCACCAGTTTCCCCTTCTCCATCACGCAGACATGGTCGGCGATCTGGCGGACGACGGCCAGGTCGTGGGTGATGAACAAATAGCTCAACCCCAGTTCGGACTGCAGATCCGCCAACAGGTTCAGCACCTGCGCCTGCACGAGCACGTCCAGCGCCGAGACGGCCTCGTCGCAGATCACCACTTCCGGGTCCAAAGCCAGCGCCCGGGCGATGGCCACGCGCTGACGCTGGCCGCCGGAGAGCTCGTTCGGGAAGCGCTGCATCATCGACGCCGGCAGGGCCACCTGCTCCAGCAGCGCCCGCACCTTCTGTTCGCGGACCTTGCCGTCACCGATCTTATGGACCCGCAACGGTTCCTCGATGGTGCGGAAGATGTTGTACATCGGATCCAGCGAGCCGAAGGGGTCCTGGAAGATCGGTTGGACCCGGCGCCTGAATTTGAACATCTCCTTGCGCGAGAGCGTGGTGATGTCCACGCCGTCGAACAGGATGCTGCCCTCCGACGCGTCCTCCAGCCCCAGCACCAGCCGGGCCACCGTAGATTTACCCGAACCGGATTCGCCGACGACGGCGGTCGTCGTGCCCCGTTTGATGCTCAGGGACACCTCGTCCACGGCCCGGAATTCCGTGGCCTTGCCGACGCCGCCGCGGATCTTGTAGTTCTTGACCAGGTCCCGGACCTCGATGACGTTGTCCGTGGCCACCGGCCGGTCGGCGGTCAGTTCCTCCGCGGATTCCTTCCCGCGTTCCTTGGCCGATTCGATCCGGCGCGAGGCCAGCGAGGGGGCCGAGGCCACCAGGCGCTGGGTGTAGGGGTGGCGCGGGTTGGTCATCAGTTCCACGGCGGGCCCGGCCTCGACGACCTGTCCCTTGTACATGACCACGACCTTATGGGCGCGTTCGGCCGCCAGCCCGAGGTCGTGGGTGATGAGCAGCACCGCGGTGCCCAGGTCGTCGGTCATGGTGTCCAGGTGGTCCAGGATCTGGCGTTGCACCGTGACGTCCAGGGCCGAGGTCGGTTCATCGGCGATGAGCAACCGCGGTCGGCAGGACAGCCCGATCGCGATCAGCGCGCGTTGGCGCATGCCACCGGAGAACTCGTGCGGGTACTGGTTGGCCCGCTCCTCCGCCCGCGGCAGACCGGCTTCGGAGAGGACCTTGGCCACATCCTTCTTCTGATGCGGTAGTCCATTGGCCGCCAGCGTCTCCTTGACCTGGAAGCCGATCTGCCAGACCGGGTTCAGGTTCGACATCGGGTCCTGGGGGACCATGCCGATGGAGGAACCGCGCAGCTCGACCCGACGCTTCTCCGAGGCGTTGGTGATGTCCTCACCGTCGAAGAGCAGGGTCCCGCCGGCGATACGGCCATTGGCGGGCAGCAAACCGATCGCCGCCAGGGCGGTGGTCGACTTGCCCGAGCCGGATTCCCCGACGATCGCCACGGTTTCCCCGGGCAGGATGGTCAGGTTGGCTTGACGGACCGCCTCGACCTCGCCGTTTCCCGTTTTGAAGCTGATGGCCAGATCGCGCAGTTCCAGCAGCGGACGCGGCCTCGAGGCTTCGTCAAAGGTTTCGTTGTTCATGGTTTCACCGTTCATCGTTTGCGCGCCTTCGGGTCCAGGGCGTCCTGCAGCGCGTCGCCGAGCATGATGAAGCTCAACACCGTCAACGACAGCGCCAGGGCCGGCCAGAACAAGGCCATCGGATTCGAGCGCAGCGAGCTCTTGGCCGAGAAGATGTCATTGCCCCAGGACATGACGTCCGGCGGCAACCCGATACCCAGGTAGGACAGCGTGGACTCGGCCACGATGAAGATGCCCAGGGTGATGGTCGCGATCACGATGACCGGGGCCAACGAGTTCGGGATGACGTGGCGGATCAGCGCACCGGCCCGGCTCACACCCAATGAGCGGGCCGCGATGACGAAGTCCGCGTCGCGCACCTCGATCACTGCGGCCCGGGTGATGCGGGCGATCTGCGGCCAGCCGAAGGCCGAGAGGATCAGCACGATGGTCCAGACGTTGCGGTTCTCCTGGAAGAACGGGATCTGCACCACGACGATGGCGCCCAGGATCAGCGGCAGGGCGAAGAAGATGTCGCCCAGGCGGGCCAGCACGGCGTCGACCCAGCCACCGAAGAAGCCGGAGATCGCCCCGATGGTGCCGCCGAAGATCACGATGGCGATCGTGGCGAACAACCCGATGGTCAGCGAGGACTGGGTCCCGTACATCACCCGGGCCAGGATGTCGCAGCCCTGCTGGGTGAAGCCCAGCGGGTGCCCGGGGACGGCACCGCCGTCGGAGTTGGCCAGTTGGCAGTTCGCATTGGGTTGTTCGTTGGTGAACAGCCCCGGGAACAGGGCCACGAAGACCACCGAGACGATCAGGATCGCACTGATGATGAACAGTGGCTGGGTGCGCAGGTTCCGCCACGCCTCGAGCCACAGGGAGACCGGTGCCGCGTCGGAGACGGAACTGTCGGTGGCCTGCAACGGGGTTTCGTCGGGGTCGGCCACGAAGTGTTCGATCGGGTACTTGGAAATCTTGGCACCGCGGACGGTGGGACGGTTTTGGGTGTTCTCAGGCATATCGGATCCTCGGGTCCAGCCACGCGTACAGCAGGTCCACCAGCAGGTTGGCCAGGACGAAGACCACAATCAGTACGGTGACGATCGAAACGACAACGGGGGCCTCCCCGTTCAGCACGGCGCGGTACAAGGTGTTGCCCACGCCGTTGACGTTGAAGATTCCCTCGGTGACGATGGCTCCACCCATCAGGGCGCCCAGGTCGGCACCCAGGAACGTCACCACCGGAATCATGGAGTTGCGCAGCACGTGGACCGTCACCACGCGGCGACGGCTCAGCCCCTTGGCGGTGGCCGTGCGCACATAGTCGGCGCTGGCGTTCTCGATGACCGCGGTGCGGGTCAGCCGCAACACGTAGGCGAAGGACACCAGCCCCAACACGAGGGCCGGGAGGATCAGTTCGGTGAAACTCGCGTCACCGCTGACCGTCGGATTGGCCCATTCGAGTTTGACGCCCACCACGAACTGCATCAGGAAGCCCAGCACGAAGATCGGCACGGCGATGACCAGCAGCGAGAAGACCAGTACGGTCGAGTCGAAGAACTTGCCCTTCTTCAGCCCCGCGAACAGGCCGATGGCGATGCCGAAGACGGCTTCGAACGCCAATGCCATGAGGGCCAGACGAGCGGTGGTGGGGAAGACGCGGGCCAGGATGTCGGTGATCGGCTGGCCAGCGAAGTTGGTGCCCAGATCAAAGGTGAAGATGCCCTTGAGGTACAGGAGGTACTGGATCCAGAAGGGCTGGTCCAGGTTGTACTGCTCGCGCAGTGAAGCTTCGACCGCAGGGGTGCAGCCCTTTTCGCCGCAGATGGCGGCGGTGGCGTCCCCGGGGAGGCTGAAGACAAGGAAGTAGATCAGCAGCGTCGCGCCCAGGAAGACCGGGATCAGCTGCAACAGTCGGCGGAGGAGGAATCTGCCCATCAGCGGTGGGCCTTTCGTGCTGAAGACGCCCGATCGGGGCGTAGGGAGTTTGACATGCTTTTTACCTTTTGGGTGAGGCAGGAATGCGGGGCCCGCCCCCGTGATACGAAAGCGGGCCCCGCGTGTGACTGAGGGGTGTGGTGTCCCCTACTTGCCGGTGATGGCGTAGTACAGCGGCACGCCGTTCCAGCCGAACTCGACGTTCTCCACGTTGTCGCTCCAGCCGCCCTGGGCCACCTGGTACCACAGCGGGATGGCCGGCAGGTCATCCAGGAGCATCTCCTGGGCCTCGTTCATCGCCTTGGAACCGTCCTCGACGTTGTCGGCGGACAGGCCCTTGGTGATGGCGTCGTCGAACTTCTTGTTCTCGTAGACGGCGTCGTTGGAGCCGGCACCCGTGGTGTAGATCGGGCCCAGGAAGTTGGCCAGCGACGGGTAGTCGGCCTGCCAACCGGAGCGGATGGCACCGGTCAGCTTCTGCGCGGTCGCATCCGTGCGGACCTCCTTGAAGGTGGCGTACGGCTTGCCGGCGACCTTGATGTCGAGGTTGTTCTTGATGTTGTTCACCACGGCCTCGACCCAGGTCTTGTGGTCGCCCTTATCGGCGTTGTACGCAATGGTCAGCTTCTCCGACTTGTCGTACGGCTCGATCTTCTCGGCCTTGGCCCACAGTTCCTTGGCCTTTTCGGGATCGTAGGCCAGGTTCTCGCTGCCCGGGATCGAATCCGAGTAGCCATCGAGCACCGGTGCGGTGAATTCCTTCGCCGGGGTGCGGCCACCGTTGAAGATCACGTCGGTGATCTCCTCGCGGTTGATGGCCATGGAGATGGCCTGGCGGCGCAGCTTACCGGCTTCGCCGTCCCAGTTGTCCAGGTAGTACGGGATGGCAATCGTCTGGTTGCCGGCGTACGGGGACTCGATGGAGCGGTCGCCCAGGTCGTTCTTGAAGTTCTTGATATCCGAGGTCGGGATGGTCTTGAGGACATCCAGGTTGTCGGAGATCAGGTCCTGGTAGGCGGTGGTGTCGTTCTGGTAGATCTTGAACGTCACGCCGCCGTTCTTCGGCTTCTGCGGGCCTTCGTAGTCCTCGTTGGGGACCAGCTTGATCTGGGTCTCGTGCTCCCAGGCGCCGTCGCCGTCGAACTTATACGGGCCGTTGCCGACCGGGTTCTCGCCGTACTTCTTCGGGTCCTTCAGCGCCTCTTCCGGCATCGGGTAGAACGCGCTGTATCCCAGACGCAGCGGGAAGTCGGATTCGGGCTGCTTGAGCTTGACCGTGAAGGTGGTGTCGTCCACGACCTTCAGACCGGAGAGCTCATCGACCTTCGAGCCCTCGGCGCTGGCTTCGTCGTAGCCTTCGATGCTCTCGAAGAAGTATCCGCTGAGCTGGGCGTTCTTCGCGGCGGCACCGTAGTTCCAGGCGTCGACGAAGGACGCGGCCGTGACCGGGTCACCGTTGGTGAACTTCTGGTCGGCCTTGAGCTTGATGGTGTAGTTCTGCGAATCGTCGGTGTCGATCGACTCGGCCATCTCGTTCTGCGGCTTGCCATCGGCGTCGTAGCTGATCAAGCCGGCGAAGATGAGGTCCAGGACGGCCCCGCCGCCGACCTCATTGGTGTTCGTGGGGATCAACGGGTTCTGCGGCTCGGCGCCATCAACGACGATGACCCGGCTCGTGTCTCCTCCACCGTCGGCGGCGTTGTCTCCTCCGCCACCGCAGGCGCTCAGGCTCAACGCAACTGCTGCTGCGACGCCGAGGATTTTTGAAGTGCGCGAATAACGCATTCTTGCTCCTTGTGATGCCGGACGGCGGGGAGGATTACCCATGACACCGCTTCGGCTACTGGTCGGTATTTTCAAGCCCTCATCGTGTTGTGAAGCACTTGTTAACAAGTAGCCTAAGGCATATGGACCACTCACTGTGACCCCAATCATCGTCCCGGGTGTTTCAGCACACCCGACGGCCCCGGGCCCGCCCAGCCGCGGCGGCCCCGGGCCCGACGGCTGACAGAGTGGTCGCGGCCCCGTAGGCTCGGATCCACCGGCGTCCCGGCCGCCGGGGAAAGGATCCGTCATGACCGAGAACCACAGCACCGAGGATCGAGACCGCCCCGCACCGGAACACCGGGTCCCCGAGGGAGTCGACGACGCGACCGTGGAGGCGCTGGGCAAGCTCTCCGAGGCGCTGGAAATGGTCGAGGACGCCCGCGGAAGCCTCTACAACTTCCACCGCAAGACCGGAGTTGCCGATCTGGCCCTCGGGGAGGCGGTGGAGATGCTCCGTTCCGCCGGCCACGGGGCCGTGGCCGCCCGCCTGGAGGAGGAACTGGTGGGGCGCAACGTCGTCGAGGGACGCTGGACGTTCCAGATCATCGAGGACTACGACGACGGCTACTACACCGAATTCCGCCGCCAGGAAGCTGCGGCCCGCCACGAACTCGCCGAGGGCAAAAGGCATCTGCACGAGGCCAGGATGAAGGAGGAGCGCCGGACCCACGGCAAACGCCATCACGAGGCCCGGCCCTGAGTAGTCCGGCGACTCAGCTCCTGCCGCGGGCCGGCCGCCTGCTGACCAGCCCCACTTGGGGCACCGCCCCGTCGGACCGGATCACATCGGCGAAAACTGCGTGCGCCGAACGGTTGGCGGGGGCGGTGGCCGACTCCACGCCCTCGGGCCCCACGGGCAGGAGCACGAAGAAGCCGGGCACCCAATCCAGCATGCGGGGGAAGTCCTCCGAACCAACCGACTGGCGGGGATCCGAAGATGGCTCTCGGGACCGAACAGCTCCTCGATGACGCCATGCACGGCAGCGGTCTCGGTCAGGTCGTTGACGTTGACCGGGTGCTGCGGGCTGTACTCCACCGCCACATCCACGCCATAGGCCTCGGCAACACCGTGGAGTAACCGGGGCACTGCGGCGCGGAGTCTGTCGTTGGCCCGGACCGAATATGAACCGACGATGGCTTCGAAGCGGGCCCACTCCAAGATGACGTTGCTCCCGGTGCCGTCGCGGGGATGACGGCAAGGAGGTTGCGCGGTTGCGTGCTGACCTGGGCCGGATGGGGTCGAACTTGAACCAGCCGACGCGCGCGGTGAATTCCGGCCAGGTTCTTGCCCATGGTGAGCTGCTGGAGACGGTGGAGGCCACGCGCCAGGAGTTGGCCCGTCTGCGGGGTGAGCTGGCGTGATCGCGAAGATCACCCGGGGCAAGAACCCCGGGGACATCGGGGCCTACCTGCATGGTCCGGGGAAGGCGAACGAGCACGTCCATCCGGCCAACGGGAAGCTGGTTCCTGGCGGGGTGGTGATCGCCTCGAACATCGGCGTGGAAGGACACCTGGACCCGTCCCAGTGGGCCGGCGAGCTGCGCAAGGCCATGCATAGCCGGCCGGAGATCAGGAACCCGGTCTGGCATGCCTCGCTACGCAACACCGCGACGGATCCGATCCTGACAGATGATGCGTGGGCGGATATGGGCCAGTCCTTCGCCGAGGACATGGGCTTTGCCGATCATCCCTGGGTGATGGTCCGCCACGGTTCTGACCATGTGCATGTGGTGGTTTCCCGGGTCAGTGACTTGGGGGAGGTCTGGCATGGGCGAAACGACCGCCGTGCCGCGCAGAGTGCCTGCACCCGCCTGGAACAAGAACACGGCCTGGAGCAGGCCCCGAGGCGTCGTGTCCAGAAAAAGGTTTCAGTGGGGGCAGAACGAGAACAGTTCAAGGACAAAGCCCAGAAGGTGGAGGCAGGCCGGGCGGTAAAGGAACGTGAACGCCTCCAGCTGGCGAAGGCCATGGCGGAGAGCCGCCGACTACAAAAGGAAAGTTTTCCCTTCGCTCCCAATCCCAGGGCTCCGGAGCGTACGCCGGTTGCCAACCCTCGGAACACAACACATCGCCAGTATGGGCGGGATGAAGGCATCGAAAGATGAATGAGGCGTAATTGTTGAATGTCTAGATGGTTCGCATTTAGCTATTAGATGATCTGGCTTGACGCGCGTGGTCCGCGCGGGTGACACTTATGACACATAGGAGCTGATGCCCTACGAGCTAAATCTTTAAAAGAAAAAGAACCAAAGACGAAGCCAGAATCTAAACAGTGCTTAATCGCAGCAAGGTGACCCCCTCATGACCAGCGTATTGTCCTTCTCTGCCGTGCCTGAATCTGAAATTGATGCCCTGAGTCAGCTGCGTCAGTCTCTTCCGGAGAAATCGGAACTGGGTATGGCTCTGGAAAAGATGAGCGAGGGTTTACGCAGCGGAGCTGGAATTACCGTTGCGCGCGACAACGACGAAGTCACTCCTTCCAGGGCGGCTTCTATGTTGGGTATTAGCCGGACCCACCTGTACAAGATCCTGGATGCTGGTTTGATTCCGTCTCATGTTGTTGGTGCGCGGGACCGCCGGATGTACATGGTCGATGTTCAGGAGTACCTGGCTCAGACGATGAAGCTGCGTGCGGGCGATGCGGTTTCCATCGCCAAGCGGGAACAGTACGAGGACGATATTCTCGACTCCATGGAGTAGCTGAAATGGTGTCTGACCCGGCGCTAAGCTGTGGAGATGGTGCTGAATCGGCGTGTGACTCTTAGATGCTTAACAGATGACCTTGATTCCGGCTGGGAAAATGCAGACCACTATCGAGCGGTCAAGGATCTTCGCCGGCTGGCAAATCAATGCTTGGCACATGAAGCTAAGAAATCACTAGTTGCCCGGAGTCTCCGAAATATCCCTCGGCTGAATACTCTCGCGCATCCGCTTCTTCGCCACTTTGAGGGCTCCTTTGGCGCGGGATACGACGCTACAAGCAGCGAAAGTATTTCTGGCCTGACTAAGCCGCATTGGTGGAAGCAAAAAACTCAACAGTGGAGGGGCGCCGCTACCGACCATTCGATGGTGGGCGAGGATTTAGTCTGGTTATGCGCTGCGGGTATACGTCGAGCTGGCGATAAAAGTGATTTCTACACCAAGTTCATGCGGGATGTTGAACGAACTGGCCCAAAACCATATTTGCCGGCAGAAGAGGACTCTCTGTTGGGTGAAATTGACGAAAAGATCACTGCCCAAGATGCCTGGAGAACGCAGATTCACTCCAGTGCTTTGGCCCTTCTTGCAGAAGTTCGGGAAGACCCCGGAGAGACGCGTAGTTTCCAATTTCACGCAGCGTCGAGAAAATCTATTTCTGCGGGATCCAGCGAAAAACCAATCGGTGAAATCTGTCTTGCCGTAGACGCGGTGAATATGGAGGGGACAGAGCTATGCGAAGTCTTCCTAGTGGCCAAGGTTCTTGATAGTTCGCAACTTCTACAGGTCGATGTAGCTTGCCAGTATGCTCGTGCGGCTCTGCAAAGTGATGCCGAAGAATGGAAGGCAACTCCTTACACAGAGAACGCATTTGCGTTCTCTGCCCTCATAGATCCGGCTGCATTGGTGCACGCAGCGGCACTTGTGCGAGAGGGAGAGCTTCCCGAGGAGTCTCGACCCGAGGGACTGCGCATAGGGCTTCGTGCACATTATGCGCGGAAACACGGAATCGTAGATGCCCGAGTGGATGGGTCACCGGTTTTGAGCCTTTGTGGGTACGTGTTCGTCCCGACAGCTAACCACGAAAGTTTGGAAACCTGCGCCGAATGCTCACAACGCCACAACCAGTTAAAGCCTGGGAACTAGCAGAACCTTTTAACAGCGATTTTTAACACGAATCAACACACGATAATGTCCGCTATGTGTTGCGGTTCTTTTGCGTTTTGCGAGATTTTTGCCGCATCCACTATGGCGTGCTCTAATCGTCCGGGGGTCTGGACTCTGCTTCCCCTGAGAAGCGTCTGTAGGAAATCTGGATATCCATAAATCGTGTTATCGGAAGATCTGATTGAACAGATTTCTGATGATGCTTAATGCTGATTACCAGTGATTCTGATATTCAGGAAGCCTAATTTATCCACACGATAATTTCGGTTATCGAGTGGAAGTGACGTCAGCCCTCGGTACCGTCGGCCCAACTTCAAGCAAGGCAGGCCGTTATGCCGTCTTGATCGCCAAATGGGCGCTATCCCTGCCGGCGGAGCACACCCGTCTCACCTATGGGCACGGCCTCCCCTTCTGGAGTGTCTGAACCGCTCCGCGCTGGACCTGCTGGGGGTGGGCCGCATCCACGTCGAGGCCTACTGCGTTAGATGCGGTTCTATTTTCGAGCCCTCGACCCATGACGCATAGCCAAGCCCGATCTTCTCCTGGATCGGCAAGGCGTCCATGTCCCCGAGCAACAGCACTGCGGACACCGAGGTGGTGCGGGCCCCCGTGGAGATCTCGAAGCGCGCTCCGTCGAGCCAAGTCCAGGACCTTTTGCTGTGTGCCGGGAAGATCGAGCCCGACGTGGGGGTCATGGTAAAGCCGGTGACGCAGATCGGTGGTCCCGGGGTGGAATGCGCGGACGTCGACCAGCAGGTCGACGGTGGGGTCCGTGCGGGATCCGGCAGCCATGAGGCCCTCCCCCCTCGTGGCGCCGTGGCCCTGGCTCAGGTGGCTGGTTTTGCGCTGGAACCGGCCAACGGCAGCGTCTGACGGGAACGGTGCCGCCAGGTCCACGCGGTCCGCATGATCATCAGCAGAAGAACCAGCTCGACGGCGCTACCGAGAAGGTAGTAGATCCACCTCTCGCTCAGGGCCGTCACCACGATGGTGACGAAGTAGAGCACACCGATGACGATGTTGGCGGTCAGATTCACCCTGGCCCGGGCCAGAAGCGACACCACGATCATGAGGCTGGGAACCAGGATGTAGGCGGTCGCCAACGCCAGGAAGGTCTGGTTGATCGCCACGCCCGTGCCGGAGACCTGGCCGGCGAGCGCGCCCTGGACGATGTCGGCCCTCCAGAATCCGAAGAGATCGACATAGGCGAAGACGAACAGGACGCTGGTCCACAGGCCGCCAAGCACGATCCTTTCGTCGAGTCGGGGGTCCGAACGGTCCGTCGTTGGATTCCTACGCATCACGGTTTCACTTTCATCGAGGGTGGGCACTGGTTCCTGGCTTCCAGTGTGGGTCCGGCACCCCCGGCACCACACCGGTCCGCAGGCCTGGATCGACCTGGCCCATCGGCCGGGCGGGGGCTGGTCCTTCGGCCGTTCCGTTGCCGGCACCGCTCTTCTATGCTGATGACCATGTGGAGTGTCGCCCGGTCGCTGTGGGTCGAGCCACCCGTCAGGGGTGCGTCGGCCGGTATCCGCTGGCACGACGGCGTCCTGGCTGCGGTCGTGGCCGTGGCGGTGGGCCTCGAGGCGGCCGTCCGGCCCGACTCCGCGTGGCTCATCGTACCGATGGGACTGCTCGTGACGGTGGCGGTGTTGATCCGGCGAGCGCATGCTCTGGCCGCCGTCGTTCTTGCGTTCGGGATGTTCATCCTCGTGGATCTGGGCGCCCTCGTCTCCGGCACCGGCCCGGTGGTGCTCCATGGCGGGGCCGCCGTGCTCCTGCTGGTCCATTCCCTCTTCCGGCGGGCCGCCAGACGGGACGTGGCCCTGGGCGCCGGGGTGATCGTGATCGGACTCCTGCTCAGCATCCTGACGGACTTCAGCGGGCCGGCGGATGCGATCGGGGGGACGGCGGTCCTGGTGTCAGCCGCCGCCGTGGGAACGGCCGGCCGCTATCGGGTTCTCGTCCGGGGTCAGTTGATCGAGCACACGAGGCTCCAGGAGCGGGAGCAACTGGCCAGGGATCTCCACGACACGGTCGCCCATCATGTCTCCGCCATGGCCATTCAAGCCCAAGCAGGTCTGGTCCTGGCTCGTTCCACCTCGCCGGGCGGCGCCGTTGACGCGCTGGAAGTCATCGAGCGGGAGGCCGCCACCACGCTGGAGGAAATGCGGGCCATGGTGGGCACGCTGCGCGGCACCGGCGATCGGGAAGCGGCCGGTCCAACGAGCCAGCTGGCCGATCTGAAGAACCTGGCCTCCCCGGGAACCGGCCTTCCGCGGGTCGAGGTCCGGCTGCGGGGCGAGCTGGCAGGCCTGCCTGCGGGCGTGCAGACTTCCTTGTACCGCGTGGCACAAGAGGCCGTCACGAACGCCCGGCGGCATGCACGCCACGCCACCTTGATCGATGTCACCGTCGTGGGCGGTGGCACCGAGGTGAGGCTCAGCGTCATGGACGACGGGGCAGCCACCACCGGTGGGGTCCCCGGCTATGGGCTGATCGGCATGGCCGAGCGGGTCCGGTTGCTCGGGGGGACGTTCCATGCCGGACCGGGAACCGGACACGGCTGGCTGGTCACCGCGGTCCTCCCCCGCCCGGGGGCCTCATCATGACCTTGCGGGTACTCATCGCCGATGATCAAAGCATCATCCGGGCCGGGCTGACCACGATCCTGGACCACCAGCCCGGCCTGAACGTCATCGGCCAGGCTGCCGACGGGAGGGAGGCCGTGGACATGGCCCTGCGCCTGCGCCCCGATGTCTGTTTGCTGGATATCCGGATGCCGAACCTCGATGGCATCGAAGCAACCCGCCTGTTGGCCGGGCCCGGCGTGGAGAACCCCTTGGCCGTCGTCGTGATCACCACCTTCGACACCGACGAACATGTCTACGGGGCGCTGAAGGCGGGCGCGCGGGGGTTCCTCCTCAAGGGCGCCTCCCCCGAAGAACTGGTCCGGGCCGTCCAGGCCGCCGTCCGGGGCGGGGCGCTCATCGATCCCGGGGTGACGGCCCGACTCCTGGCCGACTTCACCCGTCGCATCCCGACCCGCCCTGCCCAGCCCCTCGATCCGCTCACCACCCGTGAGGAAGCGGTGCTGCTCAGCGTGGCCGCAGGGCGGACCAACGCGGAAATCGGCCAGGACCTCCACATCGCCATAAGCACCGTGAAGTTCCACCTCGGCAGTCTCATGGCCAAACTCCAGGCACGGAATCGGGTCGAGTTGGCCATCTGGGCCTACGAGACCGGGCGCATGGAGTGAACCGTCGAGGCCCTGTCGAACGCGTTCCGCACCGCAGGGTCAGTCCCCCTGGGTCTCCGTTGATTCCTGGTGGAACCATTCGATGTGTTCGCGCAGCAACCGGGCGGCCTCGGCCCCGTGGCCGGCGGATACGGCCGCCAGAATGCCATGGTGCTGGGCCCGCAGGACCTCGGCGATGGGTTCCCAGGCGGCGTCGCTGCGCACCGATTCGCGCACGTAGTCGCCGATGGACAGCCGCAGGGACTCCATCATGGCCTCGATCACGGCGTTACCGGCCAGCCCGGAGAGCAGCACGTGGAAACGGGCGTCCATGGCATGGAAGCCGGCACGGTCCAGCTGCGGATCGTCCATGGCGTCCAGCAGCTCCCGTGCCGCGGCCAGGAGGCGATCGGAGCGTTCGGGGTCGGCTTGGAGGTCCGCGGTGTTCGCGGCCCAGGTCTCCAACAGGATGCGGGTCTGGACGATCTCCTCGACACTGAGCCGAGCCGAGGCGACGTGCATCCGCAAGGCGGTGGCGATCCCGGTGGCCGGTTCGGAAATCACCACGGCCCCGGCGCCGGGCCCGGATCCGGTGGCGGTGCGCACCACGCCCATGACGTCCAGGATCCGGATGGCGTCCCGGACCGAGGCCCGGGAGATGCCATGTGTTTCGGCCAGCAGCCGTTCGCCGGGCAGTTGGTCCCCGACCTTCAGCTGCCCATGACGCAGCTGGTTCTCGATGGCGTCAAGGACGGTCTGGTAGGCCTTCGGTGCCGGAGCTCCGGCCTGGTTCTCGGTGGTCACCCGTCCATCCTTCCATGGTCCGACCACCCTCGGCGCGGGTGCTGGACGGAGGGGAGCAGTAACCCTATAGTGGTCTGACCACATAGCCCATGGCTCGCTCGACGACGCCACCGGAAGGCCCTGAATGAAAATCGCCCTATTTGCCACCTGCATCGTCGATGGCATGTACCCGAGCACCGCCCGGGCCACCGTCTCGATCCTGGAACGGCTCGGGCACGAAGTCGTGTTCCCGACCGGCCAGGCCTGCTGCGGTCAGATGCACATCAACTCCGGCTACTTCGCCGAGGCCGTGCCGGTCATCGCCAATCACGTCGAGGCCTTCGACACCCCCGACTACGACGTCGCCGTGGCCCCTTCGGCCTCCTGCGTCGCCTCGGTGAAGCACCAGCACCCGATGATCGCCGAACGGGCCGGCGATGCCGGGCTCAAGAGCCGGGCCGAGTCGGTGGGGACGCGCACCTACGAGCTCTCCCAACTGCTCACCGACGTCCTGGGCATCACCGACGCCGCCGCAGAACTGGGCAGCTGGTTCCCGACCTCGGTGACCTACCATCCCTCCTGCCACGGGATGCGGCTGTTGCGCCTGCAGGACCGCCAACTGGATCTGCTGCGCACCGTCGAGGGCATCACGGTGGCCGATCTGCCCGAGGCCGACCAGTGCTGCGGCTTCGGCGGGACGTTCTCGATGAAGAACGCCGAGGTCTCCTCGGCCATGCTCGAGGACAAGGCGGAGAACATCACCTCCACCGGCGCCTCGCTGTGCACCGGGGGCGACGCCTCCTGCCTGCTGCATATCGGCGGTGGGCTCTCCCGCTCCGGCGCCGCGGCGGGCACCCTGCACTTCGCCGAGATCCTCGCCAGCACCCGGGAGAACCCGTATGACGCCGGGACCGGGCACGGCGCGAAGGCGAAGGTGGCCCGATGAGCGCCGTCTTCGTCGGCATGCCGTCCCTGCCCGCCTACGGGATCGGGAACCTGCATGCCACCGAGTCCTTCCCCGACGCAGCCCACCACGAGCTGGCCAACGACCAAATGCGCACCAACCTGCGCCATGCCACCCACTCCATCCGCGATAAGCGGCTGAAGGTCGTCGGGGAGCTGCCCGACTGGGAGGACCTGCGCTCCGCCGGATCGGCGACGAAGGAAGCGGCCATGGCCGACCTTCCGGCCCTGCTGGAACAGTTCGAGGCGAACTTCACCGCCCGCGGCGGGATCATCCACTGGGCCCGGGACGCCGAGGAGGCCAACCGGATCGTCGCCTCCCTCGTCCGTGAGCAGGACACCGAGGAGGTCGTGAAGGTCAAGTCGATGGCCACCGAGGAGATCGGTCTGAACGACCACCTCGCGGCCGAGGGGATCGAGGCCTTCGAAACCGATCTGGCCGAACTGATCGTCCAGCTCGGCCACGACAAGCCCAGCCACATCCTGGTCCCGGCCATCCACAAGAACCGCTCCGAGGTCCGCGAGATCTTCCTGCGCGAAATGCCCGATGTCGACCCGGAGCTGACCGATGACCCGCGCCAGCTGGCCATGGCCGCCCGGGCCCACCTGCGGCGCAAGTTCCTCTCGGCCAAGGTCGCCATCTCCGGGGCCAACTTCGCGCTGGCCGATACCGGCACCCTGGGCGTCGTCGAATCCGAAGGCAATGGCCGGATGTGCCTGACGCTGCCACAAACTCTGATCACCGTGATGGGCATCGAGAAGCTGCTGCCCCAGGCCGACGACCTCGAGGTCTTCATGCAGCTGCTCCCCCGCTCCTCCACCGGGGAACGGATGAACCCGTACACCTCCTTCTGGACCGGGGTCACCGAGGACGACGGACCACAGAACGTGCACCTGGTGATGGTGGACAACGGGCGCACCGCCGCCCTGTCGGATCGGTACGGACGTTCGGCGTTGCACTGCATCCGGTGCTCGGCCTGCATGAACGTCTGCCCGGTCTACGAACGCACCGGCGGCCACGCCTACGGCTCGACCTACCCGGGACCGATCGGGGCGATCCTCTCCCCGCTGATGACCGGCATCAAGGCGGAGGAGAATAATTCCCTGCCCTATGCCTCCAGCCTGTGCGGGGCCTGCTTCGACGCCTGCCCGGTGAAGATCAACATCCCCGAGATCCTGGTGCACCTGCGCGGCGAGGACGTCGACTCCCGGCGCGGAAAACCCCGGATGCCCTCGGAAATGGACCTGATGATGAAGGGCGCCCAATGGGCGTTCTCCTCCGGGACGCACCTGAACCTGTTGGAGAAGGCCCTGCCCTTGGGCCGGTTGGCTGCCGGACGGGATAAGAAGATCAAACGTCTTCCCGGCCGCCTGGCCGGCGGGTGGACCGCCTCCCGTGACATCCCGGCGCCACCGAAGAAGTCCTTCCGCGACTGGTGGGCCTCCGAGCACGACGCCGGGGACACCGGCACCACGAAGGACGGAAAATGATGGGCGCCCGCGAAGAGATCCTCGAACGCATCACCTCGGCCCTGGCCGACGAACCCGCGATCCCCGAGGTCCCGCGCACCTACCGCCGGTCCGCCGATCTATCGGAACAGGACATCGAGGAGATGCTGGTCGAACGTCTCGAGGACTATAAGGCCCACGTCGACGTCGTGACTGCGGCAGGACTCCCGGGGACCATCGCCACCCTGCTGAAGGAGGCCTCCGGGTACGTGGTCCCCCACGGGCTGCCCGAGGCCTGGTTCGACGTTGACGATCTGCGCGTCGATGACCGGCGGATCACCGATGCCCCGGGCCACCGGTTGAGCGTGCCCGAACTCGACGCGCTCTCCTCCGTGGTCACCTCCTCGACGGTCTCCATCGCCGAATCGGCCACGATCGTATTGGACGGCTCTCCCGACCAGGGGCGGCGGGCGATCAGCCTGGTACCGGATCAGCATGTGTGCATCGTCCCGGCGTCGTCCATCGTCCAGATCCTGCCCGAGGCCATGTCGCGGCTGGAGATCACCCGGCCGTTGACCTGGATCTCCGGCCCCAGCGCCACCAGCGATATCGAGCTCGAACGGGTGGAAGGGGTTCACGGGCCCCGGCGTCTGGACGTCGTCATCGTCACCGACCTCTGAGACAATGCCATCCATGAGCACCGACCTGCCGGAAACCCCCGAAGCCGTCCGCGCCCTGGCCGCCCGCCACGATCTGGACCTGGCCGAAGAGGGCATCACGTTCAACGAATCGGGGCTGGACTACCGGGTCGCGTTCGGCCACGAGGACTCCGAGGTGGCCCAGCAGTGGGTGCTACGGATCCCGCGCCGCGACGAGGTCTCCGCCACGCTCGGCGAGGAACGGGCGATCCTTGATTTCGTGCGCCCCCGGCTGTCGGTGGCCGTCCCCGACTGGCGGATCAGCACCGCCGAACTCATCGCCTATCCGTTGTTGCCCGGTTTCCCCGGGCTGACCCTGGACGGCGCCGGTGAGCCGCTGTGGAACTTCGACACCGAATCAGAGGCCTACGCCGATTCCCTGGCCCGGGTCATCGCCGAACTGCACACCCTGGACACGGACCGGGCCCAAACAGCAGGCGTTCCGCATGAGGACCCCGAGCAGGTCAGAGCCCGCTGGCGGGCGGACCTGGAGCGGGTGCGGGCCGAGTTCGAGGTCTCCGACGACCTGGTCGGCGGTTGGGAGGCCTGGCTGGCCGATGACGGATTATGGCCACGGTCCACCGTGTTCACCCACGGGGAGCTCTACCCGGCCCATCTGCTGCTCGATGAGCATGAGCAGATCGTTTCGGTGCTGGACTGGACCACGGCGAAGGTCAGCGATCCGGTGGTCGATTTCGCGTTCCACTGCATGATCTCCAGTGCCGATATCTTCGAGCGGACCGTGGCCCGCTATACCGAGCTCACCGGGCGGGAGGAGCCCCGGCTGGCCGAACGCTGCGCCTCGTTGTTGGCGGCCAGCCCACTAAGTCATGCGCTCTACGCACTGGCCACCGGGCTGGAGGAGCATCGGGCCGCCGCAGCCAGCATGCTCAACCCGCAGGCCCCGGACCACTAACCGCAGGAGAAGGTGCCGGCGCCTATTCGTCTGTGGTGTGGGGCAGCGAAGCCACGACCTCGGCGTATGGGAACGACAGGACGGCGCCGGCGGCGAGGGAGTAGGTCACCCCGCCGGCGGTATCGTCGATGAGGACCGCCAGGACGCCTTGTTCGCCGGAGAGCTGCGGTTTCTTCTGGTCGACGACCGTGCTGAAGATCTCATCAGCCGTGAAGTCGCCGGCGTGGGTGCTGTCCAGGACGCCACCGGGGGGAACGGCCATCGCCGGGAACTCGGCCTCATAGGTGCCGGTGACGTAGCTTTTGCCGCCCGCATGGTTGACCATCATCGCCTCGGAGAAGTCGATGGTCAGCTTGCTGTCCCCCGATCCCGCGGTCATGCGGTTGGCTGCGGACACCGTGGTATCCCCGGGGGCCCTGCCGACCGATTCGGGGGTCACGACCATGCTGACGTCGGTGGATTTTCCGTCGGCATCGATCGCCTGCCCGGTCAGCGTGAAGGGTGCCCCGTCATACCCTTCGGAGGCCTTGACCACGACCGCCTCTTCCGGGGCGAACTTCGGTTCTTCGCCGTCCCGGCAAGGCTCTGCTTCCTCGCAAAGCCGCGGCAGCTCGGCCACGCCGGGGGTGGCGATCTCCAGTCCCTTCGGCACCTCCTGCCCGGCGTCGAACTCCAGTCGTTCATGATCCTCCACGGCCGCCCCGCCGGCGAGTTCCGCCGGGTTGAACAGGACCGGGACGCCGGCATACATGGCCCCGAGGTCGGCGTCGTATTCCAGCCCCTGCTGGGCCGCCGCTGCCGTGGAGGTGGCAGCCGACGATCCGGTCGATGAGGTGCAGCCGCTCAGCCCGGCAGCGGCGAGGAGCGTCACCGCGGCGCAGACCGCGATCCTTGGCCCCACTGCGTTTTGACCGATCATGGTGCCTCTCCCCACGGTGCCAGTGGTCCGGCCCGGCGACCTCGCGACGGGCGTTTCCGGCCACGCTACAGCACTCGAAGAGACGTCCACTCGGCTGGTCTATATTGTCGTCCGACCGTTACTGCCCACCGGTTCCCCGGTTCCGGTCTTCGTGTCCAGGGTGAAGGTCTGCTCGAAGTACTCCCCTCCGGCGGCGACCGCACAGTGCACGACGACGGCTCCGGCTGCCAGATCTGCTGCGCTCACCGTCTGGGTCGGGGTGAAATACAGTGTCTCGGCGCCCGGCTCGAGTTCAACCGGCGGGAAGTCGCCGGCCACCTCCCCATCGAAGGTCCCGGAGAGTTCGGCCGTCACCGTTTCATCCCGAAGGTTCCTGAACCGCCCGGTGAAGGCGAGGAGGTCCCCGACCTTCACCCCGGAGGCCGGGGGCCCGTAGTTGGCGATCTGGGCCTCGCGGGTGCCCAGGATCTGCCCCTCCTCCGCGTAGCCGTGCCCGATTTCCTTCCAGGTGTGCACACCCCACTGCCCCGCTTCCGCCGGGATCGAATGCGTGGCCCCGACCGTGACCCATTCGGTGGGCCGCCCGGGGGTGATGGAGCGCAGCACCCAGGTCAGCGCTCCGCCGTCGTCCTCGGTGAAGGTCGCCGCCGCGGCGGCGAGTGCCTCATCACCCAACTGGTCGGCGTCGATGCGGGTGAACACCAGCTCGGTGTACCCGCAGCGTTCGTAGAAGACCCCGAGTGAGCCGTCGGCCAGCACGGCGGCCGTGGAATAGGCCGAGCTTCCTAAGCAGAGGGTACGCACCGGCACCCAGCTGGCCCCGGCGTCGTAGGAGGCACTGAGCACGGTCTGACGCCGCAGTGCGGTGTCCCGGTTATTGGTCGCCAGCAGGACGGACCCTCCGTCTGCGGTGGTGCGCAGGCGCAGGATGGATCCGTTGTCCCCCGGATCGGGGAGGGTGGGGATCGGTTCCAGGGCCGTGTAGCTGTGGCCGCCGTCGTGCGAGAGGGCTCCCCGGCGGGCCCCGGGCGCCCGTGAGTTCAGCAGCACGGTGCCGTCGGGCAGGCAGAGGGTCTTGTTTTCATTCGCTTCCCCCGGGGCGGGCTCACCCAGGGTCCAGGTGTCTCCGTGGTCGTCGGAGTAGGCGCTGGCGGCGCGGATGAAGCCGTTGAACAGCAGGACCATCTGTTGGATGAGTCGGCCGGCATAGGGGCCGGCGTCGAGTTGGATCCCGTTCCCGGCGGCGGCGAAGATCCCGGTCACGCCCTCGCGCTTGAGTTCCCCGGTCAGCCGCCGGTGGGACCAGGTGGCCCCGTCGTCGTCCGAGATGGACAGATCCACGTGCTGGACGTCGTCGTCCGGTTCGAGTCCTTCGACGGCTTCGAAGAACCCGGCATGGGTGCCGGCGGCATGGAAGCAGAAGATGCGTCCGGTCTGCCGGTCCACGAGCAGGCTGGGATCACCGTATCCGGTCAGGCCTTCCCCGGTGCGGATCAGCTGTTGTGGTCCCCACGTCGTACCGTGGTCGAAGCTGCGGCGCACGAGCAGGTCGATGGTGTTGGGTAGGTCATCGAGATTGGGTCGGCCGTCATAGGCGGCCAGTACCGTTCCCGAGGTACTCACGGCGAGCGCGGGGATCCGGTACTGCCG
>JAKDMV010000085.1 GCA_030452125.1 Micrococcaceae bacterium | reverse complement strand
GCCGAGATGGCCATCCAGCTGACGCCGATCCGGCGGCCGGCCTTGGCGTCGGCGGGGCTCCGCAGTGCCATGAACCGGACGATGATGTGCGGCTGGCCGAAGTAGCCCAGGCCCCAGGCCGCGGCGGAAATGATGCCCAGCAGCCAGAGCCCGGTCGGCTCCACACCGAATCCATCGAAGAGGTTCAGTGCGCCGGGCTGGGCCGCCTTGATGCCGTCGACCGTGGCACCGATGCCGCCGGTGGCGATCACGCCCACGATCGGCACGGTGATCAGGGCAACGAACATCAGCAGTCCCTGGGCGACATCGGTCAGGGTAGCGCCGATGAAGCCGCCGAAGAGCGTGTAGCCCAGGGTGATCACGGCCACGGTGACCATGCCGATGGTGTAGTTCCAGCCGAAGGAGCTCTCGAAGAACTTGCCTGCGGCGACCATGCCGGAGGAGACATAGAAGGTGAAGAAGACCAGGATGATCGCCGAGGCGGCGATGCGCAGCACGTGCGAATTATCCTTGAGCCGCTTCTCGAAGAAGCTGGGAATCGTGATCGCGTTCTGCGAGATCTCCGTGTAGGAGCGCAGGCGCGGGGCGACGAACTTCCAGTTCAACCAGGCGCCGACGGTCAGGCCGATGGCGATCCAGGCTTCGATCAGCCCGGAGGCGTAGATGGCACCGGGAAGGCCCAGCAGCAGCCAGCCGGACATGTCGGAGGCGCCGGCGGAGAGTGCGGCGACCCCGGGGCGGAGTCCGCGGCCCGCGAGCATGTAGTCGTCGAGGTCGGAGGTTTGGCGGTAGGCGTAGTAGCCGATCCCGAGCATTGCGGCGAGATATATGACGATGGCCACAAGCTGGAATGCTTGTTCAGACATGGTGTTCCTCGTTTGGCTGGAAGGTGGAATGTGCGTCCGAGGAGTCCCCGGAAAGGTACGTCCGGCCAGCTGTCAACCTTTGTCAACCACCGGGCGATGCGAGTGTGTGCTTCTCAGAGTAGGGCATTGTCAATGATCTGTGTGATTGGCGTCACGGGGGTGTTATCTTTCCGTGACCACATGGGGGGTGTTCCGGGCCAAGGAGTCCGCCTGGTCCTCCAGGGCTTTGCGGACCGCGGCGATGGCCGGGTTCTGGGTGCTGGATTCCCGGGCGGCGGTGAAGGTCGTCCGCCAGGGGCGTGAGGGGACTTCGAGGCGTCGCAGCCGCGGTTCACGGTGGGCCCAGACCAGATCAGGTAGCAGGGCCACCGCCTGCCCGGACTCCACGAGGGCGATATGTGCCTGCAGATCGGCCGATTCGTATCTGACATCCGGTTCGAAGCCCGCGGTCCGGCAAAGCTGCTCGGCCCAGTGCCGCGAGGCGGTGCCGCGCGGTTCCATGACCCAGGGCAGGGTGGCGGCCTGCTCCAGGGCATCGACCGCCGAGGGGCCGGTCGCCTCGGCCGCCACCCCCAACCGGATGGAGTCCAGTGCCAGCGGTTGCCGGTCCAGCCCGTGGTAGTGGGTGGCCGCATGGCCCGGATACTGTTCGGCGACCACCAGGTCGAAATCGCGGGCCCAGGTCTCATGCAGTGCCGTTTCCGGTTCGTGTTGGGTCATTTCCACGCGAATTCCCGGATGGTCGGTGCGCAAGGCCTCCAGTGCGGCTGGCATCAGGGCCAGTACGGCACTTTGGAACATGGCCAGCCGCACGGTCCCCGAGATCGCCGGCAGGGTGCTGGACAGGGCGGCTTCGGCGCGTTCCAGCGCCGCGAGCAACTCGGTGGTGTGTGCAACCAGGACCTGCGCCTGCGGGGTGAGGGCCAACATCCGACCGCTACGGCGCAGGAGTGCCACCCCGGCTTCCTTCTCGAGCAGGGACAACTGTTGTGAGACAGCCGACGGACTGTAATTCAGCGCCGCGGCGACCCCGGATACCGTGCCGCGGATGCTCAATTCCCGTAAAAGGCGCAGCCTCCTGACCTCCAGCATGGTGACCCCTTTCACGATTCATCGTCGATTCACTTCCGCTTAACATCATCCTTCACTATTCGTCGCTTTTCCTTAACTCATGGGCGTTGGATACTTACTTCGTGGGGGACTCTGCCCCATGTCGCGCAGGCCGGTTCCCCACCGGTCGTTTTCTGCTAGGAGCATCACTGACGTGACCACTACTTCTCCTTCCGTCGGGACGGACCCCATTTCCCCTCGGGACCTGGCCGACGACGCCATTGCCCTGGTCCGCCACTGGCTGACCGAAGGTTCCAAACAACCCGTCGATGCCTCGGCCCGCCAACTGGCCGGAGTGCTGAAGGATCCGCAGGGTCTGGACTTCACCGTCGGCTTCGTCGACGGGGTGATCCGCCCGGAGGACCTGCATGTCGCCGCCCGGAACCTGCGGGCACTGGCCCCGAAGGTCCCCTCCTTCCTGCCCTGGTACATGCGTTCCGCCGTCGCCCTCGGAGGGGCCATGGCCCCCGCCCTGCCCGGGGTCGTGATCCCCGTCGCCCGTCGCGTCCTGCGCCAGATGGTCGGCCACCTGATCGTCGATGCCACCGATGCCAAACTCGGTCCGGCCATCGAGAAGATCCAGCAGGAGGACGTGCGGCTGAACATCAACCTGCTCGGCGAGGCCATCCTCGGCGAGAAGGAGGCCGGTCGCCGGCTGGCGGGCATCTCCCGGCTCCTGCGCCGCCCCGACGTGGACTACGTGTCCGTGAAGGTCTCCTCCAGCGTCGCCCCGCACAACCACTGGGACTTCGACACGGCCGTCGGGAACATCGTGGAGCAGCTGACCCCGCTCTACCGGCAGGCCCGCGATTCCTCCCCGCGCAAGTTCATCAACCTGGACATGGAGGAATACAAGGACCTCGACCTGACCATGGCCGTCTTCAAACGGCTCATGGCCCTGCCCGAGTTCAAGGACGTCGAAGCCGGCATCGTGCTGCAGGCGTACCTGCCGGACGCCCTGCCGGCGATGATCGAACTCCAGGAGTTCGCTGCCGAACGCGTCGGCTCCGGCGGCGCACCGGTGAAGGTCCGCCTGGTCAAGGGCGCCAACCTGCCCATGGAGATCATGGAAGCCGACATCCACGGCTGGCCGGCCGCGACCTGGCATTCCAAACAGGCCACGGATACCTCCTATAAGGCAGTGATCGACTACGCACTGCGTCCCGAGCGCACCGCCAACGTGCACCTGGGCATCGCCGGGCACAACCTCTTCGACGTCGCCCTGGCCCACCTGCTGGCGAAGGCCCGCGGGATCTCCGAAGGCATCGACTTCGAGATGCTGTTGGGCATGGCCACCGGCCAGGCAGCGGCCGTGAAGGCCGACGTCGGCTCCCTGCTGCTCTACACCCCGGTGGTCCACCCCGGGGAATTCGACGTGGCGATCTCCTACCTCATCCGCCGGCTCGAAGAAGGGGCCAGCCAGGAGAACTTCATGTCGGCCGTCTTCGAACTGCACGAGAACGAAGCCCTCTTCGAACGCGAGACGGACCGGTTCCGGGCCTCCCTGGAGGACCTGAGCGATGTCGTCCCCACCCCGAACCGCATCCAGGACCGCGGCAGCTACGACACCGAAGCAGCCGCCGCGGAGGTCGCCGAATACGCCTCGGGGGAACGGAAGTTCTCCAACACCCCCGACACCGACCCCGATCTGGCCGGGAACCGGGCCTGGGCCAACGACATCCTGGCCAGGGTCCCGCAGAGCACACTGGGGCGCGAGACCATCGAATCCCATCTGCTGAACACCACCGACGAGGTCGACGCCGTCATCGCGGCCACCCACGCGGCAGCGGAATCCTGGGGCGGGCTCAGCGGTGCCGAGCGTGCCGCGGTCCTGCACCACGCCGGCGAACGGCTCGCCGCCCATCGCGGTGAACTACTTGAGGTCATGGCCTCCGAATGCGGCAAGACCCTGGACCAGGGCGACCCGGAAGTCTCCGAAGCCATCGACTTCGCCCACTTCTATGCCGAATCCGCCCGCGCGTTGGACACCGTCGACGGGGCCACGTTCGTCCCCTCACGGCTGACCGTGGTGACCCCTCCGTGGAACTTCCCGGTGGCCATCCCCGCCGGTTCCACCCTCTCGGCACTGGCCGCCGGCTCCGGCGTCGTCATCAAACCGGCCAAGCAGGCGGCGCGCTCCGGGGCCATCATGGTCCAGGCCATCTGGGAGGCGTTGGACGCGGCCGGGATCGGTCGCGAACTGCTCTCCTTCGTCCAGCTCTCCGAACGCGATCTGGGCACCCGGCTGGTCTCGCATCCCAGCGTCGACCGGCTGATCCTCACCGGTGGGTATGAAACCGCCGAACTGTTCCGTTCCTTCCGCGAGGACCTGCCGTTGCTGGCGGAGACCTCGGGCAAGAACGCGCTCATCGTGACGGCCTCGGCCGACCTGGATCTGGCGGCCCGCGACGTCGCGGCCTCCGCCTTCGGCCACGCCGGACAGAAGTGCTCGGCTGCCTCGTTGGTGATCATGGTCGGCGCGGTCGCCAAGTCGCCGCGCTTCCACAGCCAGCTCATCGACGCCGTCCGTTCACTACAGGTCGGCTACCCGGACGACGCCGGAACCCAGATGGGCCCGGTCATCGAACCGGCGCAGGGCAAGCTGCTGCGCGGGCTGACCACCCTGGGGGCCGGTGAACGCTGGGTGCTGGAACCGCGCCAACTCGACGACACCGGCCAACTGTGGAGCCCGGGGGTGCGCACCGGGGTGCAGCGTGGCTCCGAATACCACCTGACCGAGTACTTCGGCCCGATCCTGGGGGTCATGACCGCCGAGACCCTCGAAGAAGCCGTCGAAATGGTCAACGACATCGAGTACGGACTCACCACCGGGCTCCACTCGCTGGACCCCGATGAGCTGGAGTACTGGCTGGACAACGTCAAGGCCGGCAACCTCTACGTCAACCGCGGCATCACCGGGGCGATCGTGCGCCGGCAGCCGTTCGGGGGCTGGAAGAAGTCGGCCGTCGGCGCCGGGACCAAGGCCGGTGGGCCGAACTACCTGGTCGGCATGGGCTCCTGGGCCGATGCCCCGGTCAGCGCCGAGGCCGAAGCCGCGGCCGAATCCCATGCGGCCGTCTCCCACGCCACCGTGCGCACCGCGACGGGGACCGACACCTCGGCCACCTCGAACGCGGAGGTCGCCGGAGGCAGCGACATCCTCGGGGTCGTCGCAGCCGAGGCCGGTCCCGCGACGGGCAACGCCATCGCCGCCGAGGACTTCCTCTGGCTGCAGACCGCCCGGGCGACCGACTACCACCAGGTGGTCAAGGAGTTCGGGGCCGTCAAGGACGTCTCCATGCTGCAGGCCGAACGCAACCTCTTCCGCTATCGTCCGGTCCCGGTGACCGTGCGCTACGAGGAGGGCACCTCCGGCCACGGGATGGCCGAACTGTTGCGGGTGGTGGCTGCCGGGCTCCGCGCCCATAAGGCCACCTCCAGCGCCGGGGCCAGCGGACGGATCGGCACCACCGAACGCCCGGGGGCGGGGATCAGTGTCAGCGTCACCACCGAACTGCCGGCCCGCGTGCTGGCGGCACTGCGTTCCGAGGGCGTCGAGGTGGCGGTCGAGGACGACCGGATGTGGAAGGGACACGTCGAGCGTCTGGCACGCCGGACCGGCCCCGATTCCGGAACCCGGATCCGCTACATCGGCGCCTCGTCGCGGGCCACCTACGCCGCGGCACAGGGCAAACCCGACGTCGCGATCTACGACCACCCGGTCGTGGCCGCGGGGCGGGTCGAGATGCTCCCGTTCCTGCGTGAACAGGCGATCTCGATCACGGCCCACCGTTTCGGTACGCCCGACCACCTCAGCGACGCGATCATCTAGGTCAGCAGTGCGTCCGGCGACGCCGGCCCGGGGTTCCGACCCCGGGCCGGCGTCGTTCGTCTGTGTGGCATCATCGGTGGAGTCAACTACCCTCCCATCACGAAAGCCGCCCGCCCATGAGCGAAGAAACCCCGGGCTCCTCCGCGGCCCTGGTCCAGGTCATTGTCCTGCTCGTGGACCGCGAAAGCCCGGCCCCCGAGCCCGATGGCCTCGCCGCCGTGGCGCTGGCCTCGGTGATGGCCCGGGCCAGGGACCCTTCCAATCCCGCCTGGGAGCGGTGGTTGTCAGGTCCCGTCGGCAAATCGGTGCGCCGGGCCGATGCCAAAAACTACGCGAAGACCGCCGCCGCCCAC
Source organism: Micrococcaceae bacterium (assembly GCA_030452125.1). GTDB lineage: Bacteria > Actinomycetota > Actinomycetes > Actinomycetales > Micrococcaceae > Arthrobacter_H. The sequence goes on along the minus strand of JAKDMV010000085.1, from coordinate 7,682 downwards.
CCCGAAGCCGTCGAAGCGACCCACGGCCGGGGCAGGGCCATGGCCCTGCCTCCGCTGCCGATGGATGCGTTGCCCAGGACGCTGGCCCGGCTCCAGGTCTCCGGGACCCGGCTGCCTGCGGGCCCGGAGGACCCGGTGACCGGCCGAGGATCGTGCTGAACCGGGATCTGGGGATGAGCACCGGGAAGGCGGCAGCCCAGGCGGCCCACGCACTCTTCGCCTGGGTGATGGAACTGGGGCCGGAACCCAGCGTCGAATGGTTCCGGGCCGGCCCACAGGTCTGCGTCGGGTGGCAAGGGGAAGTCGAACTGCTGGCCGGTGCGGCCGCCGTGGGCGCCGGGCCACTGATCCACGACGCCGGGCACACCGAAATCGCCCCCGGGTCCGTCACCGCACTGGTGGTCGCCCCGGTCCCAGCGGGGACTCCCCGCCGGCGCCGCTGGTGGCAGCTCACCGGTCGGAAACGATGAAGAAGGCCCGGGCCCCGTGGGGGCCCGGGCCTTGCCCGTCAGGGGGAGGGGATCAGGCGGCGGCGGCGCGGTCCGGTTCCCACTGGAAGTTGCGCCGGAGCAGCCGGCTCCACTTATTCGCCGGGAGTTCGGGGTGGAGCATGGCGATCCCCACGCAGTACTTGCTCATGCTCACCGGACGGATGCCCAGTTCGGACAGTGCGGTGGAGGCGGCCCCCTGCCCGGAGGCCGTCTTGGTTTCGATCACGAACAGCTCGGGGCCGTGCAAGGTGCGGGCCTGGTCGGAGTAGACCAGATCGACATCGCAGGTCAGGCGTTCGCCGTCGACGGGATCGACGAAGGTCGCCCGCCGGTAGTCGCTTTCCATCACCGGCTGCAGTGCGGCGGGGGACATGGAATATTCGGCGGCGATCACCCCGTCCAGGAAGGAGCGGGCGTCGGAGGTCATCCGGCCGGCGTCGTCCATCTGGTGGGGGATCCGGTGTTTGACGGTCGCCCCGCGCAGGCCCTTGGTCTTGATTTCGAACATGCACAGCCCGGTGTCGGCATAGGTGCGGGTGCGGACCTTGTAGCGGCGGCGGCGACCCTGCCGGTGGGCGCGATACTGCTCGAATTCCGGGGTGTCGAAGTAGACCGATTCGTAGCGGAAGGTGCGTCTGCCATCGATGGTGAGCACCCGGAACCGGTCGTCCAGCTTCGCGGCCAGGGCCGTGAACTGCCCGGGGGTCAGCAGGTACTTATGGTCCACCCGGGTCTGCAGGGCGGCCCCTTCGTTGACCTCCTGCAGCCCGATTGGTTCCCGGGCGGCGACGGCGTCCTCCAACGCCTGGCGGGCCTTCACTTGGAGCCTTGGCCCTGGGTGGCGTACTCCCTTTCGGCCGCGGCGGGCGCGGAAGCACCGGTGGTTTCCTGCCGGGGGACCGGCTCGGCCGCGGTGTCCCGGGCCCGACGGCTGGTCTTGGCCGGCAATTCGCGGAAGCGCACATCCACGACGGTGGTGTCACGCACCATGTCCAGTTCCAGGACCACCGTGCGCAGGATGCGGGCCCCGAGCAGCTGCTCCAGGGCGGCATCCATCTCCGCCCGGCGCGGGTAGGCCGTGTCCATGGTCACGACCTGGCGGGTCGTGGTGGCGGCGAAGCGCGGGTGGTCTGCGGCGAACATGACCACCAGCAGTGCGGCGGTGATCGTCGGGGCGAGCCAGGCGGGATCCGGATGCAGGCCATTGACCAGCCCGATGGCCAGGGAAACGAAGTAGTAGGCCACTTCCTCCTGGGTCAGGGTATTTGAACGCAGTCGGATGATCGACAGGATGCCGAACAGCCCCAGGCCCAGGCCCATTCCTGCGTCACTGGTGGTCAGCAGCAGGGTGACCGCGAAGATCCCCATGCTCAGGGCGACATAGGCCAGCGCAAGATCCCGGCGGTGGTGCCTGCGGAAGTAGACGACGTACACCAGGACGGCGGTGCCCAGGATATTGGCCAGCAAGGCCATCCAAAACGTAAACATGATTCCCTCTCGTTGCTCTGGTGGACAACTCTAGGGACCGAAGATGAGACGAAGATGAGACCGCAAGGAGAGAAGAATGAGACCACTTGATGGGTGGTTCGCGCTGCTGGGTCGCCGGAGGGCGGCGAGGTTACCGGGCGTCCTCATGCAGGCCGATGGACTCGGCGATCCGTTTGATCGCCGCGAGTGTTTTCGGGATGCCGTCGAGAGCCTGCTGGGTACGGTCGGTGATCTGGGCGTCCGCTCCGTCACCGAATTTCTCCTCGAACATCGAGATCCCGTCCGGCAGAAAATCCCAGGATTCGCGCAGGATCGTTCCGGGATCGGCGGGGGTCATGGTGAAGCCCCATCGGACGAAGCTGCCACCGACGATCCAGGCGAACTCGCGCCCGTACTCGGCAGCCACGACCTGCGAACGGGTCTCCCAGGTCCGGTGCGGGAGTTCATTCCGGCCGGTGAACCAGGCGCCGGGCAGCCCGGCGCCGGCCTCGTCGTCCCACCAGCAGGAGGTGCATACCGGGCTCCATTCCCCGGTTCGGCGGATGTCGGAGACCAGATCGTAGAGCGTCCCGGTTGTGGCTGCGACCGTGATGGACTGCTCATGGTGGCGGAGGGCGGTCCGGGTCATGGGTTGTTCCTTCCTGACGGGTCGGCCTTTCTGCCGCCCTGCCAGTCCTCCTGCTGGCCGACCGTGGTGGTGTTGCCGCGGAGGGCAGCCAATTGTGGCTGCTCACGCAGGCTGCGCTTGAGTTCGGCGAAGCCCGGGAACCGGGCCAGCCCGACCACGTGGTCCCACAGCTTGGCGGCCGAATCCTCGTCCGGCAGCCGGCTGATCACCGGCCCGAAGAACGCCACACCGGCGGGTGGTTCGAAGTGGATGATGGGCGTGCCCACGTCCTTTCCGGTCAGCGCCAGCGCCTCGTCGGTCTCCTGGCGGATCCCGCGGTCCCAGGACTCGTCGTCGAGGGCCTGCGCCAACGCCCGGGGCAGGCCGGCCTCGTCGAGGATCGGCTCCACGAACCCACGCGTGCCTCGACGCTCACGCACCCCACCCTCGCCTCGCTGGTCGGCCGGGTCGGGGGCAGCGTCGAAGATGTGTGCCCCGAGGGCCGCATATAATCCGGCCACCGAGGCGCGGCCATGCTCCGCACGCGCTCGAGCGGCCACCCGCAGGAGGCGGAGGCCTGCCGTGTGCCCGGCCTCGTACTCCGGCGGAAAATGCGCGTCATAGTCGACCTCGGCGTTGATCAGGCGCAACGAGATGAAACGCCAGTCCACGGTGTAGTCGCGCTGTGCCTGCACCTGCCGCACCCATTTGCTCGTCATCCAGGCGAAGGGGCAGACCGGGTCGAAGTAGAAGTTGATGGTGGCGCTCATCCCCCCACCTTGGCACCGGGTGGCAACCCGCGTCCATGCCGGGCCAGGCCCTGGGACCAAAAATGCACATTCGGTGCTGGGACGAGCCGCCGGCGGTTCCACCGCCGACCCGCAGGCCGTGGCGACGCACGGTCGCCCTGGCTCCCCTCCGGGAGCCTATTCGGCGTCGTGGTCCGTTTCGAGGATGCCGACGAGCTGGTCCAGGGCGGCGTCGGCCCCCGGCCCTTCGGCCCGCAGGACTACCGTGGTCCCGTGTTCGGCGCCCAGGCCCATCAGGGACAGGATGCTTGAGGCGTCCATCGCCTCATCGGCGGGCTCGCCCGGCAGGGCGATGGTGACCTCCAGATCGAGTTCCCCGGCGGCTTCGGCGAAGATGGCGGCCGGACGGGCATGGAGCCCCACGCGGCTGGCGATGGTTGCGGTACGTTCTGCCATGGTTTTCTCCTGTGGTGGTGGTTCGGATGGTGGGTGGTCAGAGTCCAAGCTCGTCCAGAACCGGCAAGGCCGCGCGCACTGCGGCGCGGGCTTGGGCGGGGCCTTCGGCCTCCACCGCCAGGGCGGCCAGCGAGACGGCTTGTGCGTGGGTGACGGTCCGCAGGACGGCGGCCACCGGGGCCAACGCCCGGGCGGTCATCGACAGGGAAGCAACCCCCAGGCCCACCAGGACGACGGCGAGGGCAGGATCGGCGGCGGCCTCCCCGCAGACGCCCACCGGCCGGAGCGGGGCGGAGGAATCCCCCGCGGCTTCGGCCCCGGCGACGGTGAGCCGGATGAGTTCCAGGACCGCCGGCTGCCAGGGATCGTTCAAGGCGGCCAGGGGAGCGAGCTGGCGGTCGGCGGCCAGGGTGTACTGGGTGAGGTCGTTGGTCCCGATCGAGGCGAAGGCGACCGGACGCAGCACCGAGGCGGCACGTACCGCCGCGGAGGGAACCTCGACCATGACCCCGGGGTCCGGCAGCCCGGCCACGGCGCAGAGGGCAGCGAAGTCGGTGGCCTCCTGGGCTGTGGAGATCATCGGGGCCATGACCTTCACCTGCGCCTGATGGGCCGCGGCCGCGGCGGCGATCGCCGCCAACTGCCGGGCCAATACCCCCGGGGTGCCGGCACTGGTGCGGAACCCCCGCACGCCCAGCGCCGGATTCGGCTCGGTGGCATCGGTGAGGAAGGGCAGTGGCTTATCGGCTCCGGCGTCCAGGGTCCTGACCACGACCTTCCGCCCGGGGAATTCGACGAAGACGGCCCCGTAGGCGGCGACCTGCTCGTCGTGCCCGGGTTCGGCATCACGTCCCAGGAAGCAGAATTCGGTGCGTAGCAACCCCACGCCCTCGGCCCCGGCGGCCGCCGCGGCGACGGCATCGGACCCGCCGCCGACATTGGCGAGCAGGGGCACCGGATGCCCATCCGCCGTCGTGCCGTGACCGTTGAAGACCTCCAAAGGGCCCCGGGCCGCGAAGGCCAGGGCCGCGGCCTGCTCCTCCGTCCCGGGGCAGGTGCAGACGGTCCCGGCGGCACCATCGACATAGATGTCGGTGCCCTCGACGATGGACTCCGCGCCGACCGCGGCGACGATCGCGGGCAGGCCCAGGGCCCGGGCGAGGATGGCGGTATGGGACTGGGGCCCGCCCTCGCTGGTGACCAGGGCGGTGACTTGTGCCGGATCCAGGGTGGCCGTGTCGGCGGGAGCCAGATCCCGGGCGAGCAGGATGAACGGGCTCCCGGAGTCGGGGATCCCCGGGGCGGGGACGCCACGCAGCTCGGCAATGAGGCGCGAACGGACGTCGAGCACGTCGGCGGCCCGTTCTGCCATGTAGCCGCCCAACGACGTCAGCATCGCCGCCACCGTTTCCGCCGCCTCCCAGATCGCCGGTTCGAGCCCGCGTCCGGCGGCCAGTGCCTTTCCTGCGGTTTTGTGGAGCATCGAGTCGGTGGCCATCAATGCGGTCGCCGAGAGGACCTCGGCGCCGGCACCATGGGCCTGCCCGGCCCGGGCGCGCAGCCCCGCGGCGACGGCCCGACCGGCCTCCGTCAACCGGGCCGTGGCCTCCTCGACGTATCCGGGGGAGGCCAGTTCCTGGGCTCCGGGGTCCTGCGGGGCGTCGATGGGATCGGCCATGCGGCGGACCTGACCGATGATGCGGCCGGGGCTGACGCCGATTCCGTGGATGGTGCTCATCTGTCTGTCCTTACTGTGTCGAGGGGGTGGTCAGGGTGTCCGGGGTCATCCCTGGACGGTGACCGGAAGGGCCTGGTCCTCGGAGGCGGGCTGCTTCTTCACTGCGTAGCGCTTCAGGGCCAGGACGGCGAGGGCGGAGATAACCATGCCCACGATGATCGAGACGATGAACATGGCCACGTTGCCGATGGCGAAGAAGACGAACATGCCTCCGTGCGGGGCCTGGCTGGTGACGTGGAATCCCATGATCATGGCTCCGGTGACCCCGGCGCCGAGCATGCTGGCGGGGATGACGCGCAGCGGGTCCGCCGCGGCGAAGGGGATGGCGCCTTCGGAGATGAACGCCGCACCCAGCAGCCAGGCTGCCTTCCCGTTTTCCTGTTCCGCGGCGGAGAAGCGCTTCTTGTCCAGGGCGGTGGCCAGGGCCAGGGCCAGCGGGGGCACCATGCCGGCGGCCATGACCGCCGCCATGATCTCCCAGGGGGCCTGATTGGCCATCGACCCGGCCCCGAGACCGGCGACCGCGAAGGAATAGGCCACCTTGTTGATCGGGCCACCGAGGTCCACGGCCATCATGAGCCCCAGGATGAGGCCGACCAGGGCCGCGGCCGAGCCGGAGAGCGCCGAAAGCCAGCTGTTCAGGCCGTTGCTCAGGGCCGCGATCGGGCCGCCGAGGAAGAGGAACATGGCCCCGGAGGCGAGGATCGAACCGATCAGCGGGATGATCACCACCGGCATCAACCCGCGCAGCAGCTTGGGGACGCGCCAGTTGCCGATCCAGCGGGCCAGGACACCGGCGAGCAGCCCGCCGATGATGCCGCCCAGGAAGCCGGCCCCCATGAACCCGGCGACGGCGCCGGCGGTGAAGCCGGGAGCCAGGCCGGGGCGGTCGGCCAGCGCATAGGCGATGTATCCGGCGAGGACTGGGACCAGGAACCCCATGGAGAGGTTCCCGATCTTGAAGGCGACGGCGGCAAGGTAGATGTGCAGCCCGCCATCGGGCAGGTTGAACAAGTTGTTCTCCACCGATACCTGGTCGGCGACATCGGAGATCTCGTAGCCGCCGAGCAGGAAGCCCAACGCGATGAGCAGCCCCCCGCCGGCGACGAAGGGGATCATGTAGCTGACCCCGGTCAACAGCGAGCGCTTCAGTGCGGCACCGACCCGTTCCCGGCCTTCCGGGGCGGAATCGGTATCCGCGGTTCCCGCGCCGGTGGGCACGCGGCGGGCCTGCGGGTTGTCCGCGGCGGCCAGGGCATCGGCGACGAGCTTGGCCGGCTCGTCCACGCCCCGCTTCACGGGGACCTGGATGACGGGCAGCCCGGCGAAACGCTCCTTGTTCTTCACGTCGACGTCGACCGCGAAGATCACCGCATCCGCGGCCGCGATGACTGCCGGGTCCAAGGGGGTCGACCCGGAGGAGCCCTGGGTTTCTACCTGGAGGTCGACCCCGGCGTCGGCCGCCGCGGCGACGAGCGAATCCGCGGCCATGTAGGTGTGGGCGATCCCCGTGGGGCAGGCAGTCACCGCGACCAAGGTGCGGCGGGTGGAAGGCCCGGTCGCCGGTTCCGGGGCGGCGGTGGCTTCCACGGGAGCCTGCGCGGCGGGGGCGGGGGAGATGGCAGCGTCCACCAATGACACGATCTCGGCGGCGGTGCCCGCGGAGCGCAGTGCTGCGGTGAAATCCTTCTTGACCAGCGAACGGGCCAGTTTGGAGAGCAGCTTCAGGTGTTCCTGGTCGGCACCCTCGGGGGCGGCAATGAAGAACACCAGGTCGGCGGGCCCGTCCTTGGCCCCGAAGTCGACGGCCGGTGCCAGACGGGCCATCACCAGGGTGGCCCGGGTGACCGCCGTCGAGCGGCAGTGCGGAATGCCGATCCCTCCGGGGACACCGGTGGCCGTCTTGGATTCGCGGGCGATGCCATCGCCGGCCAGGGCCTCCGCACTGGTGGCACGACCTGCCTCGGTGACGACCGCGGCGAGTGCGCGGATGACCTCGGCGCTGGTGGTGCCGAGGTCCCGGTCCAGCAGGACCAGATCGGCGGTGATGAGCTCGGACATGGTTATTCCTTAGCGGTCTGGGGTGCGGCGGACCGGGGGCCGCCGATCGGGGAGGGGGGCAGTTCCGTGATGGTGACGGAATCCGGGCTGGT
>JAKDMV010000084.1 GCA_030452125.1 Micrococcaceae bacterium | reverse complement strand
CACGCTTTCCTGCACCTTTTGCGCGGCCCAAACCCCGGAACTTGGGTCGTAACGCGTTAGCCGACACAATCCGGGGGCCCCCCCCCCCCCCCCGGGGGGCGCCGGGGGCCGGATTCACGCGGTGACCACGGGCAGGTCGGACCATTCGGTGGTGTAGCGGGGCGAAGCGAATTCGCGTTTCATCGTCCAGGCCGCCGGTTCGGCCAGCCCGGCATGGCCCAACCCGATCGCCGCCTGTCCGAAACGGGCGCGCACATCCCCGAGCAGCGTCCCCATCCGGCGCTCCTCCCCCTCGGCCGTGAAGGCCTCGAAAGCCGCCTGGCCATCCGCCGGCTCCAGGCCCGAGAGCACCACCCCGGCCCGCACGTACCGCATCCCGGGGACCAACCGTTCCCGCATCGCCGCGACGGCGGTCCGGGTGAGCACGATCGGATCCTGCGTCGGCGCCGACAACCTCACGCCCACCACCGGATTCGCCCCCGGTGCTTCCGCGGATCCGGCAAAGCGGCTGACCCCGGCACTGACGGTGAGCATCGTGGCCCGCAATCCCTCGGCAGCCATCCGCGCGGCCCCGCGTTGGGCGTAGAGCGCCATCACCTGGTCCATGTCCGAGGCGGTGGTCACCGGGGTGGAGAAACTACGCGAGAACATGATCTGCGCCTTGTCCGCCCGCTCCTCGACCTCGGGAATGCACGGTGTGCCGTTGAGTTCAAGCACGGTGCGCTGCAGCACCACCGAGAACTTCTTGCGGATCACCAGCGGGTCCGCCGCCCGCAGATCGGCGATCGTTTCGATGCCCAGGGCGTTGAGGCGTTGCCCGTTCCTGGCCCCGACACCCCACAGCCCGGTGACGGGGACGCGTGATTGGATGCGGTGGATCTCCTCCGGCGGGACGCTGTCGAGTGAACAGACCCCACCCAGACCGGGGTTGTGCTTGGCCACGTGGTTGGCGAACTTCGCCAGGGTCTTGGTCGGGGCGACCCCCACGCAGACCGGGACCCCGACGTTCCGCCAGACCGCTTCCCGGATCCGGCGCGCGCTGTCCCGCAGCGACGATTCGTCCCCCGGTAGCCCGATGAACGACTCGTCGATCGAGTAGACCTCCTGCCAGGCGCCGAACCGTCCGATGACCTCCATCACGCGGGACGACATGTCACCGTAGAGCTCGTAGTTGCTGGAGCGGGCCACCAGCCCCATGCCCTCCGCGCTCCCGGCGACCTGGAACCACGGGGTGCCGGTCTTGATGCCGAGCTGCTTGGCTTCGGGTGACCGGGCGACCACGCAGCCGTCGTTGTTCGAGAGCACGACGACGGGACGGCCTTCCAGTCGCGGGTCGAAGGCCCGCTCGCAGGAGACATAGAAATTGTTCACGTCCACCAGTGCCATGCGCCCGCGTCCGGGACCCGGCTCAGACATGGTGCAGGCAGCGGGTGACCACGCCCCAGACGGTGAGGTCCTCCAACGCCCGGACCATGACCGGACCGGTCGCGGGGTCGTCGGTGCGCAGCCAGACCCCATCGGCGTCGATGCCCAGGCGCCGGATGACCATTTCGGCCTCCAGGACGGCGATGACGACCCGGCCGTCGCGCACCGGAAGGGAGCGGTCCACGATCACCTCGTCCCCGTCGCAGATGCCCGAGGCGGCCATCGAGTTCCCCGCCACACGCATGATGAACGTGGACGTCCTATCGCGGATCAGATGCCGGTTCAGGTCGATCCCACCGTGGAAGTAGTCGCGGGCCGGGGACGGGAAGCCGCTGGCCTGGCGTTCCGCCGTCGGCCCGCCGGTGGCCTCATCCCCGCCGAAGGTGCCGGGCGGCGGGACATGCACGGGCTCCTGACCGAACACGACACCCCCCTGGAATAGAACAAACTTTCGATGACCAGCGTAGCATCACCGGCCCCGGTTCCCGAGCCGCCGTCGGGCACCAAAAAACCGGTCCCGATCGCAGGGATCGGAACCGGTTTGGTGGGCGGCGGAGCCTAGGCGTCGACGGTGATGACCGTGACGACGGGCTTGCGGCGCAAGGCGCGGTCGGACCAGCGCACCAGGGCCTGGGAGATCGCCCGTTCCGCGTCCGGCCCGGTCTTGACGCCCTTGAGTCCGTTGAGGGTCTTCTCCACGATGCCCACGGCCTTGCCGAGGTCCTTATTGGAGAAGCTGAAGCCCACCGGGAAGAACTCGGGGTCCTCCTCCAGGGCGCCGGTCGCCGGGTCCACGATGGCCAGCACGGTCAGCGCGCCGTCCTCGGCCAGACGGATGCGGTCCTGCAGGGACTCCTCCGTGGCCGCGCCGGCGACCATGTTCTCGACGTAGACGTAGTCGGCGGCGACGTTGCCCGAGACGCGGGCGACGCCGTCCTTGAGGTCGACGGTCACGCCGTCCTCGAGGACCAGTGCATTCTTGGGATCCACCCCGGTGCGCACCGCCAGTTCGGCGTTGGCCTTCAGGTGGCGGTGTTCGCCGTGGACCGGCATGACGTTCTTCGGGCGCACCAGATTGTAGCAGTACACCAGTTCGCCGGCCGAGGCGTGCCCGGAGACGTGGACCTTCGCGTTGCCCTTGTGCACCACGTTGGCGCCGAGCTTCGTCAGGTCGTTGATCAGGCGGTAGATCGAGGTCTCGTTGCCCGGGACCAGCGAGGAGGCCAGCAGGACGGTATCGCCTTCGATGAGGTCGATGATGTGGTCCTGGTTGGCCATGCGGGCCAGTGCGGCCATCGGTTCACCCTGCGAACCGGTGCAGATGATGACGACCTTCTCCGGCGCCATCTTGTCGACCTCCTTGAAGTCCACGAGCACGTTGCGCGGGATCTTCAGGTAGCCCAGCTCGCGGGCCGTGCCCATGTTGCGGACCATCGAACGGCCCACGAAGGCGACCTTGCGGCCGTACTTATGGGCGGAGTCGATGACCTGCTGGATGCGGTGCACATGCGAGGCGAAGGAGGAGACGATCACGCGGCGCGGGGCGGTGCGCATGACGTTGTCGATGGCCGGCAGCAGATCGGCTTCGGCGGCCATGAAGCCCGGGACCTCGGCGTTGGTGGAGTCCGGCAGGAACAGGTCCACGCCTTCCTCGCCCAACCGGGCGAAGCCGGCCAGGTCGGTGATGCGGCGGTCCAGCGGGAACTGGTCCATCTTGAAGTCGCCCGTGGCCAGCACGGTGCCGGCACCGGTGCGGATCGCCACGGCCAGGCCGTCGGGGATGGAGTGGTTCACGGCCAGGAACTCGAGGTCGAAGGGACCGAACTTCTTGCGTTCGCCTTCCTTGACCTGGACCACGTTGGGCTTGATCCGGTGTTCCTGCAGCTTGGTCTTCACGAAGGCCAGCGTCAGCCGGGCGGAGATCAAGGGGATGTCGGCGCGTTCACGCAGCAGGTACGGGATGCCGCCGATGTGGTCCTCGTGGCCGTGGGTGAGCACGAGGCCCACCACATCGTCCAGGCGGTCGCGGATCGCCGAGAAGTCCGGGAGGATGACGTCGACGCCGGGGTGCTGTTCCTCGGGGAAGAGGACGCCGCAGTCGACGATGAGCAACTTGCCACCGTATTCGAAGACGGTCATGTTGCGGCCGATCTCTCCCAGGCCGCCCAACGGCATGACACGCAGGGCTCCCTTGGCGAGTGCGGGCGGGGTCTGGTGCTGCTTTTTTCTCAAGAGTGTCCGTTCTCTGTGCTGTTCTGGTTTCTTCGGTATCCGGCCGGCAGCGTCAGGTGAACAGTCGACGCCGGAGCGAACCGGGAAAATCAAGGGCTTCAGCGACCCACGGGCGGCAGAAGCATATCTACCTCGACTTTACCACCGCTTCGGCGCTACGCCGCCGTCGGGCCCCGCGCAGCAGCGACCCCGCGCGCTTCCGGAGGAGGAATCGCGCGGTGGACCGGTTATTCGGCGGGGTCCTGCACCAGATGCCTGCCCAATGCCTCGCGCTCGTCATCGGTCAACGCGCGGGAGGCGGCACCGTCGGCCGCCAACGGGACGATGACCGTGGTGCCCACGAACACGGTCGTCCCGTCCTGGACGCCGGTGTGTCGCAGGGTGAAGGATTTCGTCCCGATGCGCTCGATGCCCAGGCCGATGGTCATCGACGGGATGTATTCGGCCTGGGCCAGGTAGTCCACGGTCATCGAGGCGACGACCACCCCCATCAGCAACCGGGCGAACCCGTCCTCGGTGCGGATCCACCGCACCCTGGCTTCCTCCATGAGGGTGACGATGCGGGCGTGGTTCAGGTGGCCGTTGGCATCCTGATCCGACCAGCGCAAGGCAATGGTGACGTCCGTGGAACTCATGGCCCCACCCTACCGGGGCCGCTGGCGGCTAATAGACGACGTCGAAGACCCAGACCGCCAACGTCATGGTGGTCAAAGTGGTCAGGACCAGCGAGATGACGTTCAGCCAGATGCCGGCCTTGAGCATGTCGGAGATCTCGACGTAGCCGCTGGAGTAGGCGATGGCATTGGGCGGGGTGGCCACCGGCAACATGAAAGCGCAGGTGGCGGCGATGGCGACGGGAACCACCAGGAGCATCGGGTCCAATCCCAGCCCGACGGCGACCCCTCCGATCAGCGGCAGGAACGCGGCCGCGGTGGCCGTGTTGCTGGTCAGTTCCGTCAGCCCCAACACGATCAGGGCCACGGCGGCGATCAGGACCACCACCGGCAGGAAGCCCAGGCCGTCCACTTGTTCGCCGACCCATTTGCTCAGGCCGGTTTCGGTGAATTGAGCCGACAGGGCCAGCCCGCCGCCGAAGAGCAGCAGGATGTCCCAGGGCAGTTCCTTGGCACTGCCCCAGTTCAGCAGCGGGACGCCCTTGCGCAGGTTCGCCGGGATGATGAACAGGGCCACGGCGACGCACATCGCAATGACGGCATCCTCGATGGAGGTATCGGGCCACAGCAGCGGCACGGTGATCCAGGAGGCCGCGGCGAGCACGAAGATCGCCAGGACCAGTTTCTCCCCGACGTTCATCCGGCCCAGCTTCTTGTACTCATCGGAGATGAGCTGGCGGCCGCCGGGGATCTCGCTGATCTCGGGCTTGAAGATCACGAAGGTCAGCAGGTACCAGGCCACCGCCATGAAGACGACCGACATGGGAACGCCCACCAGCATCCACTGTCCGAAACCGACATGGATGTCGTGGGCCTGTTGCAGATAACCCACCATCAGGGCGTTGGGCGGGGTCCCGATGATGGTGCCCAGCGAGCCGATGGAGGCGGAGTAGGCGATGCCGAGCATCAGGGCGATCCCGAATTTCGGGGGTACCTTCTTCTCATCGCTCATCCGCGCGGTCAACGCCAGCACCGACATCCCGATGGGCAGCATCATCACCGCCGTGGCGGTGTTGGACACCCACATGCTCATGAACCCGGTGGCGATCATGAACCCGCCGATCAGCTGGCGGGGCTTGGTCCCCACCAGCAGCACGGTGGCCAGCGCGATCCGCCGGTGCAGGTTCCACCGTTGCAGGGCCAGGGCGAGCATGAAGCCACCCATGAACAGGAAGATGATCGGATTCGCATACGGTGCCGCGGCATCGCCCATTCCGGCGACGTTGAGCATGGGGAACAACACGAGCGGAAGCAGCGCGGTGGCGGCCAACGGGATCGCCTCGGTCATCCACCACAGGGCCATCACGGTCGCCACCGCGGCGGTGAACCGGGCGGGTTGGGCCAGATCGCCGGGCAGCAGGAAGAAGACGACGACGGCCAGCACCGGCCCGGCGAAGAGACCGATCCGCTTGCGCATCAACACGGCCGGGCTTTGGGCGGATTCGCGTAGCCCGGGCGCCTGTTCGGCGTCGTCCTCCGCAGTGGCGTCCGGGGCATCGTTCGGACGGGTATCTGGTTCGTTTGACGGCGTTGTCATCACGGTCCTTCTGCTGGCGTGGACGGGATGGTTCGGTCCCGTCCGCCCACTATCTCCGATACGGGCTCTTCTGCCCAGAGCACCACGCGGGCCGGCGCGGACTTCAGGAACGCAATGCCGCCAACGCGAACCCCACCATCTCGGTGAAGGTCTCCTCGCGTTCCTGCGCAGTGAGATCGGAGCTGCCCGGGCTGCCATCGGAGACGGTGCCCAGCATCAGGGTCTCGATCTTTTCCCGCATGCCCACCGCATACAGGGCGGCGGCTTCCATCTCGACCGCCAGGGTGCCGGCCTCGGTGAGCCGGGCCATGGCCTCGGGGTCGCCGTTGTAGAAGTCGTCGCTGGTCAGCACGGAGCCGACATGGACCGTCTTCCCGCTGTCCTCCCCATGGGCGACGGCGGCACGCAACAACCCGAAATCGGGGGTGTGGCTGATGTGGACACCGGGGAAACGCACCGCGGTCATCGCCGAGGTGGTGTGGGCTGCGGCGGCGGCGATGACGTCCCCGACCTTCAGCTGCGGTTGCATGCTGCCCACGGTGCCGACCCGGATGATCCGCTTCACCCCGTAGAACCTGGCCAGTTCGGTGGCATAGATGCTGATCGAGGGGCTTCCCATGCCCGAGGCCATCACCGACACCGGCTGGCCATCGACGGTTCCGGTGTAGCCCAGGATGCCGCGGACCTCGGTGACCAGTCGCGGGTCCTCCAGGAAGGTCTCGGCGATGCGCTGGGCGCGTCGCGGATCCCCGGGCATCAGCACATGGGGTGCGAAGTCGCCGGGTTCTGCTGAGATATGCGGGGTGGCCATGACTCTCCTGGATGGTCGGGGGCGGTCGGGGTGGTTGCACGGGAGGATAGCATGACCGACATGGGAACCTCCTCACACCGTGGAATGCCATGACCGGTCGCCGCGAACGCTTCCGCGATATTGCCGAGACCTTCAGCCGGCACGGTTTGGGCTTCCTGCTCGCCGCCTTGGGCGTGGACGCCCGCATCCTGGGTCCCGCGGCCCGGTTCCCCGCAGGCCAAGGCCAGAACCAGGGGCTGCCCCAACGACTACGCCTGGCCCTGGAGGAGCTGGGGGCCGTGTATGTGAAGTTCGGCCAGGTCCTTTCCACCCGCTCGGATCTCCTGCCGGCCGAGTACGTGGTGGAACTGGCCAAACTCCAGGACGGGACCCCCTCGGTGCCCTTCGACGGAATCCGCGAGGTCATCGAGGCCGAGCTGGGACCCGAAGCCGCGAAACTTCTGTCCACCATGGATCCCACCCCATTGGCCACCGGTTCCATCGGTCAGGCCCATGTGGCCACGGTCCAGGGACGTGACGTGGTGGTCAAGGTGCGCCGCCCCGGAATCGTGGAACAGGTCAACAACGACCTGGAGATCATGGCAGAAATCGCCAAGCTGGCCGAACAGGCCTCGGCCACCGCCCGGGGGCTAAATCTGGCCGATACCGTCGACGAGTTCGCCCGGACGCTGCGCGGGGAACTGGACTACCTCGCCGAGGGCCGCAACGCCGAACGGTTCGCCAAGGATTTCGCCACCGATCAGAAGGTCCACATCCCCGAGGTCTTCTGGAGCACGACGACGTCGCGGGTGTTGACCCTTGAGCGCATGCGCGGGCTGAAGATCACCGATGTGCAGGGCCTGCATGCCGCAGGCCTGGACCCCTCCGAGGTGGCGTCCCGGGCGTGCAACGTGCTGCTGCGCATGGTCTTCGAACATGGGTTCTTCCACGCCGATCCGCATCCGGGGAACTTCTTCGTCGAGGACGACGGACGATTCGGCATCATCGACTTCGGCATGGTCGGACACGTCAGCGACGACCTGAAACGCCAACTCGTGAAGCTGCTGCAAGCCATTGTCCTCCGGGACCCCCACCGGATGACCACCGCCCTGTTGCGGCTCTGCGGGGCCGGGCAGACGAGCCGGCGGGCCGAACTCCAGGCCCACCTGGCCCAGCTGTTGGACCGCTACGCCGATCAACCGTTGGCCCAGGTCCCGCTGACGCTCATCGTCAACGACGTGGTCGCCATGTTGCGTCGCCACCAGCTCCGACTCCCACCCGATACCGCCTTGCTCATCAAGATGCTGGCCATGGCCGAGGGACTGGGCCAGGAGATCGACCCGGCCTTCGACCTGCTCTCCGAGGTCTCGCCCTACGCGCGCCGACTCATGCTGGCTTCGGTCTCCCCCTCCGCCATCGCCGAACAGCTCAAGCTGATCGCCTCGGAGGCACTGAACCTCGGGTCGGAAGCGCCGGAACTGATTCGCCGGGCCACCGAAATCCTGGAAAGCGGAGGCGTGGACGTACGCATCCGCACCGAGGAACTCGACGAGCTCATGGACCGGTTGGACCATACCGGCAACCGGATCGTGGCCGGGCTGGTCACCGCCGCACTCATCACGGCGGTCGGCGGGCTGGTGGGCAGCCAGCCGACGCGTTGGCATCGCTGGCCCCAGGCCCTCTTCACCGCCGGCGTGGGTGGGGTAGGCGCCCTGGGCGGCTACCTGGCCTGGACCTCACGCCGACGGCGAAGCTGATCACGGCCGGCGTTCCAGCCCGCCGCCGTCCGGCGTGGACTCACCCCTGGAGCAACATCAGCGCCGCCCGTTCACCGATCATCACCGAGGGTGCGTTGGTGTTGCCGGTGGGAACCAATGGCATGACCGAGGCATCGGCGATGCGCACGCCGTCGAGACCGCGGACCTTCAGGGTGCGCGGATCCACGACGGCCTCGGCGTCCAAACCCATGCGGCAGGTGCCGACCTGGTGGTGATAGGTCACCACCGAGTCGCGTACGTACTGCTCCAGGTCCTCGTCGGCGACCTGAGGTCCCGGGTAGACCTCGGTGGCACCCCAGGCAGCCAAGGCCTCCGTGCGACCGATCCTCCGACAGTGGACCACCGAGGCCACGAGGGCATCGACATCGGCTCGTTCGGAGAGTGCCCGCAGGTCGATGCTGACCGGATCCGATGCTTCCGGCCCGGTCAGACGGACCTCTCCCCGGCTGTGCGGACGGACCAGACCGCCAAGCATCGAGAATCCCCCGTCGGCACCGGTCATCTCCCCTCCCGCATAGTCCTGCGAGTACATCGGCACGGAGAAGAAGATCGGTTGGGTATCAGGGACTTCCAGGTCCGGGCGGCTCTTGGCGAAGAGGTGCACCTCCGCGGGGGCGGCGGTCAGTTCCGGCACCGGGCGGTCGCTCGAGAAGATCACGGGTGACAGCAGGTGGTCTTGGAGGTTTTTACCCACTCCGGGAAGGTCGTGGACGACGTCGATGCCGACTTCTGCCAGTTCATCCGCCGGGCCGATCCCCGAGCGCAACAGCAGCTCGGGGGAATTGATGACTCCGGCCGCAAGAATGGTCTCCGCCGCGCGCAACACCCGCTGGCCACCGCTATCCTCCACCTCCACCCCGAGGACGGTGCCGTCTTCGATGAGCAACCGGTGGGCCCGGGTCCCGGTGAGCAGGGTGAGATTCGGGTGGTCGGCCACGGGCTTGAGATAGGCGTGCCAGGTATTGAATCTCTGCCCGTCCCGGACATTGAGCTGCATCCGGGAAACGCCCTCGGGGTTCCCCGAGTTGTAGTCATCGTTGAGCTCGAAACCGGCTTCGACGGCGGCCTCGAGCATCGAGTCCTGGATCGGATTGTGCTCGTAACCGGTGCTCACGTCCAGCAGCCCGTCACCACCGCGTGTCTCCGAGGCTCCGCCATCGTAGTTTTCGATCTTCTTGAACAGCGGAAGAACGTCCTTCCAGGACCAGCCCGGGCACCCGAGGTAGGCCCAGGTGTCGTAGTCCTGGCGGGCGCCTCGGACCCAGATCGTGGCGTTCAGCGCATGGGAGCCGCCCATGACCTTGCCCCGCGGCAGGTGCAGGCTACGCCCTGCTGCCCCGTCCTGCGCAGTGCTGTAGTAATCCCAATCCTGTTCGCTATGCCAGAGGGCACCGAGCGTGCAGACATTGGCGATGTCGGGGTTGGTGTCCTGTTCCCCTGCTTCGATCACGGCGACCCGTTTTCCCGCGTCAAGCAGGCGTCTGGCGATGACGTTGCCGGCGGAGCCCGCGCCGATGACAAGGTGGTCGAATTGCTGGTCTTCCATGTGTTCCTCTCCGTGGCACGCGCGATGCGATCAACCAGGCGTTGTCGATGTGGGGGCGCGGTCTCGGCCGGTCAGCCGGCGATGACCTGCGGGACGCCCAGGGCCTTGAGTCCGGCGACGCCGAATTCGAGTCCGTAGCCGGACTGCTTGACCCCGCCAAAGGGGACCCGCGGGTCCACGGCCCCGTGCTTGTTGATCCACACGGTGCCGGCTTCGATGCGGGCGGCAACCTCACGGGCCCGTGCCGGGTCGGCCGACCAGACGGAGGCACCGAGGCCCACGTCCAAGCCATTGGCCATCTGCACGGCTTCGTCGATCGTCGAGTAGCGGATGATCGGCAGGGCAGGACCGAACTGTTCCTCGGCCACCAGCGGGTTGGCATTGTCGATGTCGGCGACCAGGGTCGTCGGGTAGAAGTACCCGGGCTGGCCGGACTCCGGGTTCCCTCCCATGAGCATCCGGGCCCCCGAGGCCTTGGCGTCCTCGACGAGCTTCGCAACGATGTCGTATTGGGCCTGGTTCTGCAGCGGGCCCAGCACGTTCCCCTCGTCCAGCCCGATACCCATGGGCATCTTCCCCGCCACCTCGACCAAGGCATCGCAGACCTGGTCGTAGATGGCGTCCGGGACGTAGAGCCGTTTCATGGCTGCGCAGGTTTGCCCGGTATTGATGAAGGCCCCCCAGAAGAGGTCCTCGGCAATGGCTTGGGGGTCGACGTCGTCGAGCACGATCCCCGCGTCGTTGCCGCCGAGTTCCAGGGTCAGGCGTTTCACGGTGTCGGCGGAGGAACGAATGATCGCCTTGCCCGTGGCGGTGGATCCGGTGAACATGATCTTGTCGACGTCCTTGTGGGCGGATAGTGCCTCACCGACGTCGCGGCCGCCGGGGACCACCTGTAGCAACCCCTCCGGCAGTGCCTGGTTCATCACCGCTGCCAGGGCCAATACCGACAGCGGGGTGTATTCGCTGGGCTTGAGGACCACGGTGTTGCCCATGCGCAATGACGGGGCGATCTGCCAGACGGAGATCATCATCGGCCAGTTCCACGGGCCGATGGCCCCCACGACCCCCAGTGGACGGTAGTGCACCACGGCATGGGTTTCCCCGTCGTCCACCACGACCTCGGGTTCGAGTTCGAAAGCGGCTGCGGCCCGCAGCCAGGCCGAACACGCCCCCACTTCGAAGCGGGCGTTGGGCCCGTTCAGCGGCTTGCCCTGTTCGCGGGAGAGTAGTTCGGCCAACGCCTCGGCGGAGGCCTCCACCGCGTCGGCCGCCGCGTTGAGGTACTCGCTGCGCTCGGCGTGGGAGCGCGCGCCCCACCCCGGTTGCGCCGACCTGGCGACGGAGACGGCCGCATCCAGGTCGGCGGCGGTCTGCACGGGGGCCTGCCCGATGAGTTCTCCGGTGGCCGGGTCGCTGATGGCGCGGCCCTCCCCCGATCCGACGATCCGGGCCAACAGATCCTGGTAGGTCATTGTCGCGGTGGCCGGCTGCGTGCTCATGGGCTGCTCCTATGCTGCGTGCGCCGCCCGGGGGACGGCGCGTGGTGGTCACTGACCTCCCACTTTGCCGTGGAACAGCGCCGGTGTCTTGTCTTTCCGGGTTCCGGTGTTGGACGCCAGCGCAGTGTTCCCCGACCCGCAGCGGAAAGACTACCGGCCCGCCTCCTGGACGTCGCCGTCCACCATCTCCTCCAGGGGGTCGACTTCAGGGGTCGAAAGGTAGCGTTCCAGACTGTCATCCAACTCGCGCAGCCACGGGGTATGGTGCGTGGCCGCCATCGTTCCGGTCTTCACCGATCTGTAGGTCTTATCCCGGTAGGTCAGGATGTTCTTCTGCTTATCTTCCTTCCAGGCCAGGAAGATCTCCACGACCTCATCGACGTCGAAGGGCGGGTAGTCGGTGGCCTCGAGCAGGTCACGGATGTAGTCGGCCTGGAACCGTACTTCATCGGCATCGCCGTCGATGGCCAGGAAGCTCTCACGCCAGCGGCGCATATGCTCGGTGCGCTCCTGGGCCGAGGGCAGCTGGGTTTGCCCGAGGATCACATCACGCACATACCAGGCCTGGGCGTCGAACATGTTGAAGGTGAACCACTGGTCCTGGGCACCGAGGTAGAAGAGCTTCTCGTTGACGTCGGAGACGACGCCGCGGTACAGGCCGTCCGGGTAGACGTTATTGGGCGAATTCAGCGCCACGTCGGCAGGAAGGAACGGGTACTTATGCAGATAGCCGGTGCACAGGATCACTGCGTCAACGTGGCGGGAGGTGCCGTCGACGAAGTGGACGATCTGGCCCTCGAACCGATCGATCAGCGGTACTTCCTGCATCCCGGTGGGCCAGTCGTAGCCCATGGGGCCGCTGCGGTAGCTCAGCGTCACCGAACGTGCACCCATCTTGAAGGCCTGGACGCCGATGTCCTCGGCTGAATAGCTGGCGCCGATCAGCAGGACGTTCTGATCGGCCAGCTTCTCGGCACCGCGGAAGTCGTGGGCGTGGTGCAAGGTCCCGTGGAAGGTCTCGATGCCTGCGAAGTCTGGGACGTTGGGGAAACTGAAGTGTCCGGAACCGACGACGACGTGGTCGAATTCCTCGGTCTTGCTGGTGCCTGCGGACAGGTCATCCACGACCACCGTGAACTTCTGCGATTGCTCGCTAAAGTGGACCCACCGCACCGCATGGCAGAAGTGGACCTGCTCCTTGAGCCCGGACTGGGCCATCCGCCCGTCGATGTAGTCCCACAGCACCGGTCGTGGTGGGTAGGAGGAAATCGGGCGGCCGAAATGTTCGTCGAAGCTGTAGTCGCTGAATTCCAGTGCTTCCTTGGGGCCATTGGACCAGAGGTTGCGATACATGCTCGAGTGCACCGGCTCGCCGAACTCATCGATCCCGGTGCGCCAGTTGTAGTTCCATTGCCCGCCCCAGTCGTCCTGCTTTTCGTAGCAGACGACCTCCGGGACGTCCTTGCCGGCCTGTCGTGCTGCCTCGAAGGCTCGCAGTTGTGCCATGCCGCTGGGTCCGGCCCCAATAATTGCCACGCGTTGTGCCACGAAAATCCATCCTTCCGGCCTCTTCGGCCCCTGCATCAGCTGGGCCGCACGGAGTCCCGGAGCAACCGGTAGTACACCTCGACGCACGGCTTCAGTCGTCTTCTGTCCCGCCTGCCGCGCTGAAGTTCCGGTGCGGTTCTTACGGACGGTGGGTGCGTGGAATCCGCACCGTGAATCCTCCGACCTTACCACCGGGTAGGTTTTTGTCCTGCCGCCCGTCGGACACGCTTCCGGAGGCCGACCTGGGGAATCAAACAAATATTAACTTGACGCATCAACTATATTCGTTCACGATAGATGCATACGCATACAAAATTTGCTTGATCGACACCCCTCAGGAGACAGACATGGCAGCAACCTTAACCCCCGGCATCTGGCAGCTCGACACCGCGCACACCGACATCGGCTTCAGCGTCCGGCATGCCGGAATCAGCAAGGTGCGCGGGTCTTTCACCGACGCCGACGCCACCTTGGAAGTCCACGATTCCCTCGCGTCCTCCACCGTGAGGGCCTCCATCAAGACCGACTCCTTCGATTCCAAGGACCCCAATCGCGATGGACACGTCAAAGGCGCTGACTTCTTCGACGTCGAGGAGTTTCCCGAGATGACGTTCGTTTCCACCGGCGCGCACGGCTCGACGGAGGAATTCACCCTCTCCGGAGAATTGACCATCAAGGAGACGACCTTGCCCATCGAGCTCGAGGTCGAATTCGGCGGCGTCGCCGTCGACCCCTTCGGCACCACCCGGGCCGGCTTCTCGGCCACCACGCAGATCTCCCGCAAGGCCTTCGGCATCACCTGGAACGCAGCACTCGAGGCCGGCGGTGTCCTGGTGGGCGACAAGGTCACCATCACGGTCGACTCGGCCTTCGTCCTGCCCGCCGCGGACTAGCCGGATCAGGTCAACGGATCACGACGCCAGCCACGCCCCGACACGGGGT
>JAKDMV010000186.1 GCA_030452125.1 Micrococcaceae bacterium | reverse complement strand
TGACTGCTCATGGCGCGATCTCCTTGCGTATGCCTACAACGGTACCGAGTCGTTCCCTATGACAAAAGGGGAGGTTGTTACAGGTGCGTCTCAGTTCGGTCAGGTGGCCGCTCCCGCAGCTGCAACCATCATGATGGCGAACACCGCGACCGCGAGATAGAGGCCCCAAAAGAGGAGCCAGAATCCGACGCCGAGGTACCCGGCCCAGAGCGCTGTCAGTGCCATCGGGTCTCCGCGTTCGCCCCGCTGACGAATCTGCCTGCGGGCGATGTGACCCATGACGATCCCAACGATGCCAATAGGAACGAATGATGTCATGAACCCGGTCAGCGAAAGCACCATGCCGATGACCGCCACGGTGTTGGTCGGTGCAAGCGGACGGTAGATGTACGTCACTGGACCAGCGATCTGGCGGTTGGCTCCTTCTGCCGCGGACCTGGGACTGACGGAACAACTGGAGTGGCCACCGTATGCCGAGTGCTGTGAAGCAACGTTGACGCCTACTACGGGAAGTTGCCGAGTATGCATATCTGGTTCGCTCCTGTTGCTGCGGCTGTTCAGAGGGTGATCCCTGGTGAAGGGATGTTCCCCTGCATCTGCCACAACACTATCGAGCCGCCGACTTCCGAAAGGGGCGATCGTGTTGCAATCCTGCACCACCGGTGTCGGGACACCATCACAAGCCGGTCCGCGCTCGTTGTCGGGACATCACCACACCCCGGTCCGCCCCGGCGTCAGGACAGGAAATGCGTCCTCAGGAAACCGCCCTGGAAGAGCAGCCCCGCTCCTCAGGACACGCTGCTCAGTAGTTCATTCCCGCGAACAGGAAGCCGAGCCCCAGCACGCCGATGAAGATGACGACCATCAGCAGAATGAAGCCGATGCCGATATAGCCCATGATCAGCCCGGCAGTCGACTGGCCTCGACCGTCTTCACCGGTCTTGCGGATCTGGCCACGGGATACGTGGCCGAAGATGACGGCGAGGACCGGGGCAATCCACAGGAACATCGTGACGAAGGCGAAGAGGTACCCGATGATGGGGATCAAGGAGAGGACGCTGCAGACGAAGCCACCGGCGAGTCCGATGATACCCATCCACATCGCCCAGCTCGCCAGTCTGTTCACTGCTGGCCGCACCATCATCATCGGGGTCCCGTAGGTCATCGGCGCCCCGTATGTCATCGGTTGGCTGTACGCGCCCGGCTGGCTATAGGCTCCCGGCTGGCTGTACGCGCCCAGCTGACTATAGTCATAGGCTCCCGGCTGACTGTAGGCTCCCGGCTGGCTGTAGACCGCAGGGCCGGACTGGGCTTGCTGATATTGGTTCGGATTCGAATACGGGTCCTGGTACTGCCCCTGAGCTTGCCCCTGGCCCTGGTACTGCCCCTGGCCCGAGCCGTACCCGGATTGCGGCGCCCCATAAGTATTGTTGAACTGCTGGGATCCGACCTGTGGTGGATCGCTCGGGCGATAGTTCGGGTTGTAGGACACGCTCTTCACCGTTTCGTTCGTTTGTCGCCTGTTGACGACTACTCTAGTCGTCCTGACAGCCCGAAGGACAATGCGTCGGCATTCCACCGGGCCACGCCCCACCACCCGCCGAGCATGCCCCGCACTGACCACTTCACACACTGACCACGTCGAGCGCCGGTCTCCCGCCGGATGCGAACGACTCACCGTGAGGCCCAGATGGGAACAAGCATCTCCTCGGACCTTAAACTTGACGATAATGACCCAACCCGAAGATCCCCAGACGCCGAGGCGGTCCACCAAGGCCATGGACGAGTCGACAGACCCCATGGATGAGTCCACCGACCCTGCGCGCCCTCCGGCTGGTTCGACCACTCCCCCTACTTCGTCCGCCACAACAGCCCCGGCCCCCACCAAACTCATTGCCCGGGAGCGGCGAGCCAAGCGCCGCGAATCGATCCGCGCGAATGGCGCGGCCATCCGCAGACGCTCCTTCACTGCCGGAATGTGGGCGACCCGTGCACCTGTCTGGATGTGGCCGGCGCTGCTGATCATCACGGCCATCGGTGGCGCCCTCCGCCTGTTCAACCTGGGCTTCCCCCATCGCCTGATCTTCGACGAAACCTACTACGTCAAAGACGCCTACTCCGTCTTCAAGTTCGGCTACGAACATTCCTGGCCGGAGAATGCTGACGA
>JAKDMV010000083.1 GCA_030452125.1 Micrococcaceae bacterium | reverse complement strand
GGCGTCAGCGAGTTCCCGCACCTGATCGTCAACCAGGCCCGGGTGCTGGACTACTTCGCCGACGTCGCCGCCCACTCCCCCTCCCGGCTGACCCCCGACTTCGGCTGGGAGTTCGAGGGCCTCGAAGTCACCGGAGAAGGCGATCACCCGGTGAAGGTCTCGCTGGTGCGCAGCGCCGGGGAGGACGAAGGGACGAAGAAGACGGTCCACGCCAAATACGTCATCGGCTGCGACGGCGCCCGCTCCAAGGTCCGCTCGGCGATCGGCTGCACCATGGCCGGGGACAAGGCCAACCACGCCTGGGGCGTCATGGACGTGCTGGCCAAGACCGACTTCCCCGACATCCGCACCAAATGCGCCATCCAGTCGCACGACGGCGGATCGATCCTGTTGATCCCGCGCGAGGGCGGGCACCTCTTCCGCATGTACGTCGACCTGGGCGTGGTCCCCGAGGACGACCACGGCAAGGTCCGCACCACCTCCATCGAGGAGGTCATCTCCCGCGCGAACGACATCCTGCACCCCTACACGGTCGACGTCCGCCACGTCGCCTGGAACAGTGTGTACGAGGTCGGCCACCGGCTGACCGACCGGTTCGACGACGTGGCTCCCGACCGGATCGGGATCGATGCCCCGCGCGTGTTCATCACCGGTGACGCCTGCCATACCCACTCGGCCAAGGCCGGTCAGGGCATGAACGTCTCGATGCAGGACGGTTTCAACATCGCCTGGAAGCTCGCCCACGTGCTCGAGGGCCGCAGCCCCGAATCGCTGCTGTCCACCTACTCGGCCGAACGCCAGGTCGTGGCCAAGAACCTCATCGACTTCGATAAGGAATGGTCCACCATGATGGCCAAGAAGCCCGAGGAGTTCGACACCCCCTCGGAGCTCGAGGACTTCTACGTCGCCACCGCCGAGTTCCCGGCCGGCTTCATGACCGAATACGCCCCCTCGGTGGTCACCGGCGAGACCACGCACCAGGAGCTGGCCACCGGCTACCCCGTGGGCAAGCGGTTCAAGTCGGCCATGGCCTCACGGGTCTGCGACACCAACCCGCTCCACCTGGGCCACCAGGCCACCGCCGACGGCCGCTGGCGGATCTACGTCTTCGCCGATGAAGCCACCGCCGGCGCCGACTCCCCCACCACGGAACTGGCCGAATGGCTGACCGTCGCCCCCGGCTCCCCGCTGGCCGCCACCCCCGAGGGGATGGACCTCGACGCTTGGTTCGACGTGCGGGTCATCTACCAGCAGCGCCACGAGGACATCGACATCAACGCCGTCCCCAAGGTCTTCAAGCCCGAGGTCGGGCCGTTCAAGCTCGACTACCTGGAGAAGGTCTTCGGCGTCGTGCCCGGCGAGGATATCTTCGACGAACGGGGTATCTCCCGGAAGGGCGCCATCGTCGTCGTCCGCCCGGACCAGTACGTGTCCCACGTGCTGCCGCTGACCGCCACGGACGAGCTCGCCGCGTTCTTCGCCCCCCTGCTGGCGGTCGAGGCCATGAAGTAGACACAGCCCACCACTGCAGCAGAACACCGCACGACGCCGGAGCCTTGGGTTCCGGCGTGGTGTCGCGTTCGGAAGACCCTGCGACCCAAAGTGTCGGGCGTGCCCACTACCTTCGAAAAGGACCGGCAACCAAGGGGGGAATCTCATGCTCGGTCTCGATACGGCGCATTGGCAGGACATCGTCGGACAACTGCTCGACCGCACGCGCACCCGGGCGGTGATCTGGTCCCCCATCTCCGCGGACGACGACGAGGCAGAGTGGACATGGGGCTTCAGTTGCCGTTTCACAGCCGGCCGGACACGCTTCTCCCTGCGCAATAATGCTGCCGAGTCCGCCTTCGAGTCGTGCGTGCGCCGGCTGGAGCCGGGCGGGCATGAATTCTCCAATACGCTGCGCGTCAACGCCGAGGGTGCCAAGGGGAGGACCCCGCTCAAGGAGCTGCACGAGGCGGTGGCGGATGAGGTTGCCTTCGCGCGACGTCTCAGTGCCGTGGAAAACGCGTCCATCACCTTCCGGCAGCTGGTGGATGCCATCCAGGGAATCGAGCCCGGCGAGGTCTACCTTTCGGTCCGGGAGTTCGAGGATCTTGACTACCACGGGCATTTCGACTTCGACTCCGAGCAATGGCATGCCGTGGTCGATGCCCTCTACGACCGAACCCTCGACGGCAGCCTCGTCTGGGACCCGGTGGGAACGCCGCAACGCCTCACGGGCCAATACGTCGCCCTCCTGCCCGCCGAAATCTCGATCGGCCTCATCATCGACGAGGCCAATGAGTACGACGAACGTGGGCCTGACGGGCGGTTCTACCAGCTGCGCCTGCTGGACACCTCGCTCGCCGATGAGATCGAGGAGCTGGGAGACCTCAAGAAGAACGATGCCATTCATGCCTGCGAGGACGCCGATATGAAGGACGAACAGCTGGCCCATTGCACCGCAACGCTCGATGCCCTGCACGACCTGTTGTGCCACGACCTGGTCATTCAGGAGAACGCCTTCCGGGCCATCGCCTTGGAGGAGACGTTCCGCAGTCTCATGGCCTCGATCGAAGCCGGTTCGGACCAAGCGTCCTGAACCGTCCCGCACGGGGTATACGGGCCCCGCCAACGGCTCCGGCCCGTACCATGGACCCTAGCCACCAAGAACAGTACCGGCCGGCAAGGAAAAGATGGATTTCTACGCAATCAGCTCCCTGCGTGACCACCACGCCGGGTGGTCCCTGCTGCGCGCCCAGAACGCACCGCTGGCTCTGTCCTTCTTCATGCAGGCATTCACCGGACCGAACCAGCGCAATATCGGTCGCCAGCAACTCATCGACCTGCTCGAGGACCTCCTGTTCGTGCTGCGCGAGGCGGCGGAGGAGGACGCCTTCCCCAAGCCAGCCGCCGAATACCTCGACGATTGGGCTGCCCCAGAACGGTCCTGGCTCCGCAAGTACTACGTCCCCGACCAGGACGAACCCCGCTATGACCTGACCGCCGCAGCCGAGGATGTGATCCGCTGGGTGGAGGGCCTGCGCGGCCGGGATTTCGTGGCCACTCAGTCACGGCTGACCAGCATCTTCGCGGTCCTGCAGCAACTGGTCCAGGAATCGGAAACCGACCCGGAGGTCCGCCTGGACGAATTGCAACGCCAGCGCGACGGGATCGACGCGCAGATGCAGCGCATCCGCGACGGGCATCTGCGCGTCATGAGCGCCCCAGAGGCTCGAGACCACTTCCAGCAGCTGACCACACTCGCCCAGGACCTGCTCTCGGACTTCCGCGAGGTCGAGCAGAACTTCCGCGCCCTGGACCGGGCGGTCCGGGAACAGATCACCACCTGGGAGGGTAGCCAGGGCGATCTGCTGGCCAGCATCTTCGCCAACCAGCAGGACATCAGCAGTTCCCTCCAGGGTCGAACCTTCCAGGGGTTCTGGGACTATCTGATGTCCCCGCAACGGCGTAGCGAACTGCAGGACCTGCTGCACCGGGCCACCCGCATCGAAGCGCTGGCGCAGGAACCGAATCTGCAGGCTCTGGCCCACCTCCACCAGGACTGGCTTCCAGCAGTCGAGCAGACGCAGAACACCGTCCGCCAACTGTCCCAGCAGATGCGTCGGCTACTCGATGACAAGGTGTTCCTGGAGAATAAGCGCGTCATGCAACTGATCCGCGGCGTCGAATCCGGTGCCCTGGCCACCCGGGACCGGCCTCCGTCGGGTCCGTTCGTGGACATCGCCGCACCCGCCGTCCACGTGGCGCTGCCCTTCGAACGCCCCCTCTACGAATCTAGTCGCAAGGTGCTGGTGGACGACGACGTGGTCACCGCCGACGACACCGATCTCGACGCCGAAGCCCTCTTCACTCAGTTCCACGTCGATCCGGGGCGGCTCAACGCGAATATCGACGCCGTGCTGGCCGGACTCCCGCAGGCAACGCTGGCCGAGGTCACCGGCGCCTATCCACTGACACAGGGATTGGCCGAGATCGTGGCGTACTACCAGTTGGCCACCGACTCTCCCTGGGCCTCCATTGACGCGCAATCCACCCAAAAGCTCTCCTGGACGTTGCCCGATGGCAGCATCCGCGAGGCGGACATCGACCAGATCATCTTCGTGAGGCCGACATGAGCACCGAAACAACCGAAACGGGCACCGGAGCGGCCAGGACGCCGGAGGAACTACCCGGCGTCGTCACCCGGCTGTTCAAGGGGGTGCTCTATGCCGAGGTGGACCCGAAGAACTGGCAGTCCCTCCTGGGTCTGGAATCCCAGGTCCGCGACTACGTGGCCGTGCTCGGACTGGATCTGATCCTGGACGAGCCGGAAGGGTATGCGTTCCTGCGCTCACGAGATGATCCGGAGAACCAGCTCCCGCGGCTGATCCCCCGCCGCCAGCTGACCTTCAACGTCAGCCTGCTACTGGCGCTGCTGCGCGGACGCATGCTCGAGTTCGACACCAACAGCAGCGAACTGCGGCTGATCATGACCGAACAGGACCTCGCGGACATGGTCTCGGTGTTCCTGCCCCCATCCAGCAACGAAGCCCGCGTCCTGGACCGTCTCGGCGCAGACATCAAGAAGGTGGTCGATCTCGGATTCCTGCGCAAACTGCGTGGCCAGCCGGGCACCTACGAGGTGATGCGCATACTCAAGGCCTTCGTCGACGCCCAATGGCTGGAGGAGTTCGATGCGCGACTGGCCGACTACCGTTCCTCCCTGGCACGGGACGGCTCCGCGGCCACGCCCTCGACCACGGAGGGGGGCGCATGAGCACCGACCTGCAGGACAGTCTCTTCAGCCTGGATGAGGAACCCGACGAGGGCGACACGGCACCGGGTTTCCGGCTACGCCGTCTGGAACTGCTCAATTGGGGCACCTTCCACGAAGGGGTCCGGACCTTTCGACTCGACGGCTCCAACAGCCTGCTCACCGGCGACATCGGCTCCGGGAAGTCCACGGTGGTCGATGCCATCACCACCCTGCTGCTGCCAGCGCACCGGATCGACTACAACAAGGCCGCCGGAGCGCAGAAAAAGGAACGCACCCTGATGTCCTACGTCCGGGGCTTCCACAAGAGCGCGCGTGGTGCCGGTGGGGAACATTCCCGGCCGGTGGCGCTGCGCCGGCCCGGGACCTTGTCGGTGGTGCTCGGCGTCTTCCACAACGACCAGCTCGACAAGACGGTCACGTTGGCCATCACCCTGTGGGCCACCCAGGAGGCCGGCCAGCCCAATCGTTTCTACTCACTCGCCGAGACCGGTCAGTCCATCGCCGAGGATTTCTCCCACTTCGGGCAGGATCCGGCGAAACTGAAGAAGAAGCTGCGCGCGGCCGGTACGGTCGTCCACGATACCTTCGACCCGTATTGCAGCGCCTTCAAACGCCAGTTCGGAATCGGCGGCAACCAGGCCATGGACCTGTTCCACCGCACCGTATCCATGAAGCAGGTCGAGAACATCACCTCCTTCGTGCGGACCAATATGCTCGAGGACGACGATGCCGGCACCCGGGTGGCCAACCTCATCCACCACTTCGACAACCTGAAGAAGGCGCACGAAGCAGTGTTGCGCGCCAAAGACCAGATCACCCTGCTGACGCCGATCCGCGACGGCGCCGCCCAGCATGCCCGGCTGAACCACGAGGACGAACAATCCCGGGCCCAGCGCGACGCGCTGCATCCATGGTTCACCGACCGGCAGCTGGCTTTAGGTCGTGAGCACCACGCGGAGCTGGAGGCCACCGGAACCCGACTGCACGAAGACGCCCGGACGCTGGGCGTGGACATCACGCGTCGGCGCCACGAACTCTCCACCGTTCGCGAGGACATCCGCACCAACGGAGGAGGCCGGCTGGCAGCCATCGATGCCGAGGTGTCGACCCTGGAGGAGGAACGGGGACGCCAACGCGCCCGATTCGATTCCTACGCGGACGCCGCCACCGCGCTGGGGCTGCAGGTTCCTCAGGACCGCGTGCTCTTCGACCGCAACCGCTCCCGTTTGGAAGAGGTGGAGGCCGGGCTCCAGTCCCGCTCCGAGGAACTGCAGGAGCGACGAACCACCGCGCGGATCGAACGCGCGGAGCTCGACCAGCGGCTGGCCGATCTCGGGGCGGAACTTACTAGTCTGGGGTCCCGACCCAACCTGTTGCCGCGACCACAGCTCGAACTGCGCAGCCGCCTCTGCGAGGGAACGGGCGTCCCTGAATCCGCGCTCCCCTATGCCGGGGAACTGCTGCAGGTCCGTGACGGCGAAGGCTCTTGGGAGGGGGCTGCGGAACGCACCCTGCACGGTTTCGCCCTGTCGATGCTGGTGCCCGCCGCCCACTATGCGGCAGTGAGCGCCTGGGTCGACGGGAACAACCTGCGCGGCCGGCTGGTCTACCGCCGGATTGCCGACACCCGGCAGGCCAAGGCCGCGGAACCGGGAACCCTGGCCGCGAAGATCGCTGTGAAACAAGGAACCCCGTTCCGGGATTTCCTGCTCGACGAGCTGGCCAGCCGGTTCGACTACTACTGTTGTGACAGCCTCGAGGAATTCCGCCGCTACCCCCGGGCCCTGACGATGAACGGCCAGCTCAAGGGTGGGCGCGGGCGGCATGAGAAGGACGATCGCCGGGACATCACCGACCGCCGCAACTTCGTGCTCGGGTGGGACAACCAGGCCAAGATCGCCCGCTTCCTGGCCGAGCGGGAGGACCTGCAGAGCCGACTGGCGGCCACCCAGCGGGAACTGGCTGCGGTGGACGAACCGTTGGGCACCCTGGCCCGGCAGCATCAGCAGCTGGGAACCGTCCGGTCGATCGCCGACTTCACCGAAATCGGCTGGCAACTCACCGTTCGCCGGGTGGAGGGGTTGCGCCGGGAACGGGCGGGTCTCGAGGCGAGCAACGACGTGTTGGCCCAGTTGACCGCCCGCGAGAGCGAACTCGCGGACGAGGTGACGCGGTTGGAGGGGAAGGACCGCAAGCTCAGTGAGCGCCTCGGCGCCAACGAGCACGCCACGAGGTCGATCGCCGAGACGATCGCCGACTGCCAAGAAACCCTCGCCGAGACCCCGCTGACCGACGATGAGAGGGTGCTCGCCGCTGTCAGGCAACTGACCACCCAGGCCCTGGACGGTAAGGAGCTGACCTATAAGAACACCAGTAGCGTCGAGAGCACGGTCAGGAACCGCCTCACCGACGCCATCGACGCCCTGTTCAAGCGGCTGACCCGCGCGTCGGAGAACACCGTGCGGCAGATGTCCGACTTCCGCAACAGATACCCGAACGAAACCACGGAAATGGACGCCACCCTGGAGGCAGCCGATGACTACACCCGGCTGCTGGACGAGCTGGTGGACAACGGTCTGCCCCGTTTCGAAGCGCACTTCAAGGAGTCGCTGAACCAGAACACCATCCACGAGGTCGTTGCGTTCAACGCCTTTCTGGACAGCCGCGTTCAGGACATCCGCAGTCGTATCCGGGAAATCAACCGTTCCCTGGCGGGCATCGAGTACAATCCCGGCCGACATATCCAGTTGGAACCGCAGAGCAGCACCGACCTGGAGGTGCGCCAGTTCGGACTCGATCTGCGGGCATGCTCGGAGGGCAGCCTCGGCGACACCGATCAGTATTCCGAGCAGAAATATCTGCAGGTCGAGCGTCTCATCGAGCGGTTCCGCGGCCGCGAGGGCTACACGGCACTGGACGAGCGGTGGACCACAAAGGTCACGGATGTGCGGAACTGGTTCACCTTCTCCGCCTCGGAAAAATGGACCGAAACCGGCGAGGAGTACGAGCACTTCACCGATTCCGGCGGCAAATCCGGCGGACAGAAGGAGAAACTGGCTTACACCATCCTTGCCGCGGCGCTGGCGTTCCAGTTCGGCCTCGGTGCGGGATCGCCGACCGGGCGCGGCGGTGCCGGTCGCAGCTTCCGTTTCGTGGTCATCGACGAGGCCTTCGGCCGCGGCTCCGACGAGTCCGCCCGCTACGGGCTGGAACTCTTCCAACGGATGAAGCTGCAGTTGCTCATCGTCACGCCGCTGCAGAAGATCCATGTCATCGAACCCTTCGTATCCCACGTCGGATTCGTGGCCAATCCCCACGGCGATGACTCACAACTACGCAATATGACCATCCAGGAATATCGAGACGAACGTGAACGACGTGCCCTCTGAGTCTCCCGCCAATCGCTGGACGGGCGTGGCGGAACTGCGGGCGCTTTCCCGGACCACCTGGAATCGTGGCTCCTTGCTCCGCGAGCTGATCGATCCGACGCAGACCTATCCCCGCCGTCGTCCGCTGAAGAAACCCACGGCCGCCCAGCTACGCACCGATTTCGGGGCGGCGAAGGCGTGGGCCGGGGAACTATTCGCAGCCTCCGGGGACTTCACGATGGAAACCGTGGACCTCGGGCGCACCACGATCGGCAGCAACGCGGTACCGTCCGCCGTGGTGTTCGCCTCGGCCCGCGAGGAAATCGCCTTCGTCGGGAAAGGCCGGGAGGCGCAGCGCTTTGTTTCACTGACCGAGCGGCTCGTGGGCGTGGAGCCGCTGTTGAAGACCTGGGCGCTCAAACGACCGCTGGAACTGCTCGATTGCGGGCAACGGGCCATCACCGCGGCACGGGTGGCCCTTTGGCTGCAGGAGAACCCCAGTCCGGGCATCTACCTCCGGCAATTGAGCCTGCCCGGCGTGGACACCAAGTTCGTGGAGGGCCATCGGCGCATCATCGAGGCGATGGCAACGATCCTGGCGACCGGGGCTGCAGCCAGCGGTGAGGCTCCTGCCGCCGACGCATCCCGGGAGACCGACTCCCCCGCTGCTGCGGAGCCTGCGTCCTTGCTGGTCACGCCCAGCTCCCCCGCCGCGCGCTTCGCCCAACGACACGGATTCCTGCATCCGCCCGAACGCGTACGGTTCCGCATGCTGGATCCTGCCATCCCGGTCCTGGGCGGCGCGCGGGACCTGACCATCACGGCGGAGGCCTTCGCGAGTCTCGAGCTGCCAGTGGAACGCGTGGTGGTGACGGAGAACCTCGTGAACTTCCTGGCGCTGCCGGAGCGCCCGCGCACTCTGGCACTTTTCGGAGGCGGCTACGGATTCTCCATGCTGCGCGATGCCCGCTGGCTCCACGGATGCCAGGTGCACTATTGGGGTGACCTGGATACGCACGGTTTCGTGATCCTGGACCAGTTGCGTTCGTTGCATCCCGGGGTGGCCAGCGTCCTCATGGACGAGGCAACGTTGCTGGGCCACCGTGAGATCTGGGGTATCGAGCCGACCCCGTCGCGCGCCACGCTGACCCGGCTAACGGATCCCGAAGCTTCCGTTTACCAGGCGTTGCGCGACGATGAACACGGCCCTGCCGTCCGCCTGGAACAGGAGCTGATCCGATGGCAGTGGGTGCTTGACCGCTTACCCTGACCCGGTGTCGTCGACGGCGTCGTGCTGCTCTTGTGCCCGGCAAAGTCATGGACCACCCCGGTCACCGCGCGTAGCGTGGGTGGCAGGCCACCCGTGGCAGCCCGACCACCGTGGGCGGCCGTGGCCCGAGGAGAGACGGCCGCATGGCGAATAAACCAGCACGATCGCTTCTCCTCCCACTCTCCATCCTCGCGATACTTCTCGCCTGCGGATTCACCGTGGTCGACGGGAACGTGAGTTGGTCCTGGGACCCGGCTCCGTGGGTGGCCGGCCTCTTGGTTGTTGCGGGCCTGCCCCTAGGTGGCTGGCATGTCGTCCAGCGCTCCCGGCACTCCCCTCGCCCCAGTTCTTAGCCTGCCAACAGACCTTCCTCGCCTCCAGGTGCTGCCCGGGAGGATGGGGCTTTTCTTACAGACCTCGCTGATCACGCCGGATCGGGTGGTCCTGTGGAATCTGGACCAGCACGATCCGCGTTCCATCAGGGTCCTCGACCCAGGCCTCGATGAGTCCCCACGGCTCCTGACGGGCTTCCCGCACCGCCGTGACTCCGCGGGCAGCGATCATTTCCAGCTCGGCAACGACGTCGCGCACCTGTAGCCACAGGACCAACGACGACGGGGTGCCAGGTTCCCTCGTACCGGAGACCTCCAGCAATCCGTTGCCCAGAAAGAATACGATGCCCGTCTGCTCTCCGGTGCCGAACTCCCGGGAGACCCCCAGATCGAGGACGTCACGGTAGAACGCCTGGGTTTGCTGCAGATTCACCGGGCGCAGGAGCACGCGGCTCGAAAGGATATCCATGTCCCGAGTCTGCCGTGATCAGGCCCCCGGATGCTAGAGGTTGCAGGAACCCATCGGCCTCCCGCTGGCCGGCACGTGCACCAAAACCGGATGGGGAGTTCTCCCCATGGACGGCGGGCCTGCGAATCTGAGAGGCTCATGGCGGCCAAGGGGGCCAATCCTGACCACACAGCTACCACTTTTCCGGGGGAAAGCCATGGCCTACAAGATCGATCCTGCGCAATTGCACGCGATCCTCCTCGACGTTGCCGCCGATGGGGAATCACTGCGTTCCGCAGCAAAAGACACCAAATCGTCGGGCGACGACGCAAGCGGCAACTTCGGGAATGCCACCACCGTCTCCGCGGCGTTCGGCCGTTTCTGGAGCCCCCGTGATGACATCGGCCAGCGGGTGGCCAGCCTGGTGTTCCGCAAGACCACCTCCGTTTCCGACGCCGCCCTCGCCGTGATCGACGCCGATGGGGAGATGTCCACCGAAGCATCGACGGCCTTGGACCGCGTACCCGTCGCGTATCAGACACCGCCGATCTTCGACGTCGGCAAGCCCGCGTCCCCGTTCACCTTCTCGAGGTAGGGCCGATGACATCCCTTGGAACCTTTCCCCGCATCGACGTCCCCTGGGACGATCTCGAAGACTCCGCCATGGATATGGACACCCGGGCCGGTACCACGTCGAGCTATCTGAAGGATGCACAGACAGCCTGGAAACGTCTTCCCGGTGCCTACGAGCATGATGAAACCCAAGCCACGGTCTATGCAGCCCTCGATGACCTGACGACGCCGGTGGACGACTGGAGCAATGCGCTGTGTCAGACAAAAACAGCGATCTGCGATTTCGTCGATACCGGACGGAAACTACAAAAGGAGTCCGAATCACTGGATGCTGCCTTGCCGGGTCTGAAGTCCAAGGTCGAGGCCGATCCGGACGGGGAGGACTCCGGAACCACTTCGGAGGTGACCGACTTCAACGAACGTGCGCGGCAGCTGCGAAGCGACTGGGAAACGGCCCAATCCACGGCAGCGGAGGCCTTGGGTGGCATTACTGCGGGGACCGGCAGCACCCTGCCGATGTCCGAGCCGCTCGGCGGGTCCTCCCTGCCGAAGGTGTCCTGGGCCGACTTCACCTCCGGACTCGATGAGGATTTCGGCAAGGTCAGACCCGAAGACTTGCTGGCTTCCCTGCGCGGCTTGTCTTCCGACGAGCTGAGGGTCTGGGCCAACGTCAACCCCGAGGCTGCCGAGGCCCTGGCCAATAATGAGCTCAGGGCCGGAACCACCCCCGGTTCCGCGGAAGCCACCATGCTGACCGCCATGGAGGACAATGACGAGCTCACCCGCGAGGGTATCGCCGGTATCCGCGACGCCTGGTCGGGCTTGAGCGATAAGAGCCGGGAGAAGTTGCTGCTGTTGTACCCGGGGAAGTTCGGTAATCTCAACGGCGTGCCGATGGCCGCCCGCGCCACGGCAAACATCATCACGGTCGCCGGGTTCCGCGAACAGGTCCGTCGAAAGCAAGCCACCGCGGATCCCGAACCGAACATCAACGACTTCACCGCAGACGCCTTCTCCAAACCCGGCCATGATCGGGTTCGTGCCTACGAGGCTCAGGGTTTGTTTGAAGCGGCACATCAGGAGTGGGAAGAGAGGAAGCATAATCTGCAGAGCCAGGCCGAGGGTCTCGAATATGCCTGGGAACATGAAACCCAGGTCGTCATGGTCTCGCTGGACGGTGACGGGCGCGTGGTTTCCATGAAAGGAACCCCCTCCGAGGACACCGACACGGTTTCCACCCTGGTTCCAGGTACGGGCGCCGACCTCGGCGAGCTCCAGAGTTACACCGAGCGGTTGGATGCGGTCGATGGCGCCCCGTCCCCCCGGAAGGTCTCCTTCTACTGGCAGGGGGCCGACCTGCCGAATGAGGTATCGGACAACCTGACCAGCAAATACAACGAGGAGGGTTCGTCGAAGCTTGCCGCCTTCGACTTCGCGGTCGACGCAGAGATTCCCGACGATGCCCGCAGCACTTACGTGGGATACAGCGCCGGCGGCTCACTCCTCGGCACGGCCGAGCGCGAAGGCCTGAACTCGGACAACATCGTGTACGTCGCTCCTGCTGGTACAGGCAATAATGTTGGCAGCATCGAAGATACCGGCCCCTCCGAAGATGACAATAATTCAGAAGCCAACCGTTATTGGGTCCAGACCCGCGATGACCCGATCCATTGGGCACAGGACTTCGGCGGCGGATACCACGGGAGGGCGTGGTGGTCAGGGAGCTACCCGGATCAACAAATGGGCGCCCACCGTTTGGAGTCGGGCTTCCTCGACAGCAGCGACCCCAAGTCCATCGTGAAGGGCCATGTCGAGTACTTCAAACCGGGCTCGACCTCGGCTCAGAACATCCAAGAGGTCATCGAAGGCGGGAACGTCAGCCTATTCGTAGAAGACCGCCAGCATCCTGGTCCTCGTGCAGGTACTTTCTCACCGTTCGAGAGAAACCCCGAGGACTACGCTTACGGCAAGCTGGAGACTGTGCCGACAGAGAGCTTGGAACAATGACCCGTCACCAACGATTCGCCGCCGGCGCCCTTGCTGCCCTGGCCCTTATGCCTATTTTGGGAGGCTGCTCCATGTCCACCACCCCGAGTCCCGCAGACGCCTCGAAGTCCTCGGCGTCGCTCAAGGAGGAATTCACCCGGTTGATGCCTCCGTTCCTCACCACATTGTCCGAGGGTGCCGAGATGGGCTATAAACGAGTCCGCGAGGAAAGTTGCCTGGCCCATGAGGTGGACAATCCACAGGTCAATACGTCCTGGCTCGGCTGGGCTATTGGTGAAGCCAGCAATACTGCCGCAGCAAACCAGTCACTCGACGATCTGGAAAAGCAACTCGTCGACGACGGCTGGGAGAAGGAGAACGAAATCGAGAAACCCGATACCGACGTCGGCGGCGTTCGGAAGCTGTTCTTCCGGAAAAGCGACCTTGGCATCACCACGGAGCTTCATCGCTCGTCCGGCCAGGAGACGCTCGACATCAAACTCACCTCGCGTTGCGTCGATCAGCCCGTCGAACACCGGATGCAACGTTCTGAACTCGACCCCGGCTACGGCAAGAGCAGCCAGTACTACGACGACTGGAAATAGGCCTTCCAGCCCGATGCGGACAACCGACACCGACGGAAAGCCAAAGAACCCGTGAACCACCACCCCGGACACTCCGGCCGGAAACCCAAGACCGTACCGCGACTGCTGACGGTTGCTGCGGGCCTTGCCGTGATCATGTTCCTGATGTCCGGATGTTCAACGAGTAGCACGCCCGATCCCTCTGAAGCCTCGAGTGCCTCGACAGCTCGGGGCCAGCAAGTCGGGCCACTGCTCCTAGAGCTATCGGAGGTCGTCGGAGACGACGCTGACCTGAAGGTCGACGATGCCCGTGAGGAAACATGTCTGCGCCCTGAAAACGACGCCCCGCAGACGAAAACCCGCTGGGTTGGCCTGGCCACCGCTGCGGTCAAGGGCGATGCCCGGAGCAAGGCCCACCACGCCCTCGACCGAATCGACCAGCACCTACAAGCTGACGGCTGGGAAAAGAAGAACGAGGTCAAGCGCCATGAAGGGGAAGCCCGCATGCTCTTCTTTGGCAAAGGCGATCTAGGAGTCACCGCCGAACTCAGGAATGGCTCCAAGTACGCCAAGCCGTCCATGGAGGTCTTTGTCTCTACTCCCTGCATCGACCAACCGGTCGAACACCGGATGCAACGTTCTGAACTCGACCCCGGCTACGGCAAGAGCAGCC
>JAKDMV010000082.1 GCA_030452125.1 Micrococcaceae bacterium | reverse complement strand
CCACCGGGGTGTGCAGAACACGACCCGGAAGCGGGCCGGTGAGGGGCAAGAGAGCCGGACAAAGAGCCGAACGGTGTACTCACCTAGTGACTCAGCCAAGGTGTCGATGCCGCTCGGTGGGCACCGCGATCCTCTTTACTTTGCGGCGGTGTTTTTGCGGAATGCCTCGCCCATTTGTCGTACGGCGCGTTTGAGGATGGGCGTCGGCATGGCCAGGTTGAAGCGAAGATAACCCGCACCGTTGTCCCCGAACCCGGCACCGTCTGAACAAGCGACTTCAGCATTTTCGAGAAAGAACTCAGCCGGGTGGTTGCCGAGGTCGAGACTCCGACAGTCGAGCCACGCGAGGTAGGTACCTTCAGGGGCGTGATACCGGACCTCGGGAAGGTGCTCGGCAAGCAGGACAGCCAACTGTTGTCGGTTGTGATCCAGATAAGTGATCACCTCGTCCAGCCAGGGTTTACCCTCGCTGTAGGCGGCAGTCGTCGCCAGGACACCCAGATATCCGACGCCGTGTTCGGCCATGAAGCTCGCCGATGACCAGGTGTGCTGATCAGTACTGTTGCTGAAGATGATCTGTGCGCATTTGAGACCCGACATGTTCCAGGCTTTGGTGGCGGAAGCCACTGTCACCGTGTGTTTGGCGGCTGCTGGTGAGACCGAGGCGTAGGGGACGTGGCGGCTACTCGAGAAGACCAGCGGTGCATGGATTTCATCGGAACAGACTCGTGCACCGTGTTTTTCCACGATCTCGGATAACTCGAGCATCTCGGCCCGTGAGTAGACCTTCCCGATCGGGTTGTGGGGGTTGCAGAAGATCAGGAGGCCCCCGCCCGCGGCGAACGCGGCATCGATTCCCTCCAAGTCGAGCTTCCACTCGTCGGCACCGAAAGTCATGGGGACCTGGATGATGCGGCGATTCAGGCTCGCTGGGATCTTCAGGAACGGCATGTGGGCCGGAGTCGGAAGGACAATCGCCGACCCGGGTGCCGAGTAGTGGGTGATGGCGAGGACGATGCCGGCCAGCACATCCGGGATGGGACGAATATCAGTGGCGGGAACAGTCCAGCCGTAGACGCTCTCGAGCCAGGCCGAGCAGGCACGTGTCATGTCGTCCACGGCGGTCACCGGGGCGTATCCGAGGGCGGCGGATCCCACCGGCTCCTGAAGCGCTGCCTGGACCTCCGGGGCCGTACCGAAATCCATCTCTGCGATGAAGGCGCCGATCGCGTCCGGGTACGTAGTCCACTTCCTGCTTCCAGCGCCTCGTAGTTTGGTCTCCGTCAGACCATCGAAGTAGTCCGCGTGATTCATCTGGGTCCCTCGCTGGTTCGTGGATATCGGCGTAGCTGTGGTTCCCAAGATACACATAAAAGTACGTACATTTAGTGCTGGGAGGACATAGTCAGCACCTTCTTTTTTCGCGCCCTGGTCCGAAAGGGAGCTACAAGCGGTGGTGGACGCCTTTTGTGGGGGTCACGTCGGCAGCTTCGTCGCGGAGGCCTTGTTCAAGGATCCCGCGGGCAGCCAGTGCGTCCCCGGTCTGATGGGCGAAGGCGACGGCCGAAACCACGACCGGGCCCGCCAGCGCAATAGGATTCCGGCCCAGGCCCCGGGCTCGCGCCGCGTCGGACACATCGGCGATGCACCCCAGTACGGCGGGGATGCTGCGCAGCATGAGGCCTACCGCCAGGGCCACCAGCTCCGGGTTGACCCCCACCTTGCGCAGCGGGGAACACGCCCAGGCCATACCATCGATCAGATCGGATTGGTCGGTGGTCAGCAACAGGAGGCGAGCCAGTTGCAGCGCCGCGAACATGCCTCCGACGACCATGAACGCGGTCCACGGGCCGTTCATCCACCATTGGTAGGCCGCGAGCAGGGCGAAGATCCACCACAGCAGCCGCAGTGGGGACGCCCAGGCGGCGAGGACCCGTGCTCCGGCGACCGCATACAGCAGCAGGCCCACCACCAGCAGGGCGGCCGCCGTGGTGGGGGAGCGGAGGAAGACGACGGCGGTTCCTGCCGCGACCAGCACCAGGTACTTCAACCACAGCGGGGCCCGGTGGACCATCGAGGTTCCGGGGATTCGCAGGCCCAGCAAGAGGGCCTGGCCGCGCATCAGGAACCTTCCCTCGACGCGGAAAGCGCCAGCTGTCGGTAGTGCTCGATGGCCTCGCAGGGTGTTCCATCGTGCACGATGTGGCCGCCCTCGACGACCAGGACCCGATCGGCACGGGCGGCGAAGTCCAGGTCATGGGTGGCGTAGATGATCTGCTGATCGAGGGCGAACA
Source organism: Micrococcaceae bacterium (assembly GCA_030452125.1). Classification (GTDB taxonomy): domain Bacteria; phylum Actinomycetota; class Actinomycetes; order Actinomycetales; family Micrococcaceae; genus Arthrobacter_H. The sequence continues at coordinate 11,831 of JAKDMV010000082.1, read as the reverse complement.
GGGTGTCCTGCAGCAGGATGTTGTTGCGTAGATCCAGCAGGGTCGTCGGCTCGTCGGCGACCAGGATGTCCTGTCCCGCAGCCAGCACGCTGGTCAAGGCGACGAGCTGGCGTTCGCCGCCCGAGAGGTCATGGACGCTACGGTCGGCCAGGTGGGCCAGGTCCATGGAATCCAGATGATCCATGGCGACCTGACGACGTCGTACCTTGTTCTTGAGGGTGGGCTTCAGGGACAGTTCCACGTCCTCGCGAACCAGCGGCATGACCAGCTGGGAGAGCGGGTCGCTGAACAGGAAGGCAACGCGTCGGCGCACCGCCGCGACGTCCCGGGCCACATCCTTCCCGTCGACCACGACACGGCCCGTCGACGGGCGGGCCAGCCCGTTGATGAGCCGGAGGAGAGTCGATTTGCCGGATCCGTTGGCGCCGATCACCGCCACTCGGGACTCGCGTAGGTCCAAGCTCACCGGGGCGAGGATGACGGTGTCGTCATCGCTGCCATCGGGGTTCGGGACGCTGAGGCCTGCGGCGTGGAAACTGATCACTTCAATAGCCTAGGCATCGAATTCGCGCCGGGCCATGCGGGGGAACGCCTTGAAGACCATGACGGCCACCAGGGCCGCGATGATGTTCTTGATGATGTCTCCCGGCCAGTACGCCAGGTCGACGACGACTGCCTGCGCCCAGGGGATCTGCCCGTTGATGCTCATTCCGAGGATGCCCAACGGGTGGGTCACCAGGATGGACCCCGCCATCGCGGCGGCGAAGAGCCAGGGCATGCCGGCCGTCCGCTTGCGGCGCAGGATGAACGTGGCCAGGGAGCCGGCCACCAGCGCCGCCAGGGGGAAGGCAAGCAGGTAGCCGGCCGTCGGGCCGGCCAGGACGCCGAGTCCGCCGGTGAATTTCGCGAATACGGGAACACCGGCCAGGCCGACCACCACATAAAGCAGGACACTGACCGAACCGCGGAGGCCGCCGAGGCAGAGGGCCACCAGCGACACCGCCAGGGTCTGCAAGGTGATCGGAACGCCCAAGGGGCCGACCGGGATGGCCGGGACGAGGGTCAGGGCGGCCATCAAGGCGGCGAAGACCGAGATCAAACCCAGGTCACGGGCGCCCCATCTGCTGCGGCGGGCGGACAGCCGAGGGGCGTCGAGATACGAATTCGTCATGCTGCACATAATACTTGATCACTGTTCAAGCCGGTATTTTGGGGTGAGATGGCACTCGTGGGGTGGATCGGCCTTAGGCGGTCATCGCTCGCACGCGTACACTGGAAAGGTTGCGTGACAGCGCATCACATTCCATTTGAGAGGTTCCCATTGATTTCCGTTGCCGACCTTGAGCTCCGTGCCGGCGCTCGACTCCTGATGGAGGGTGTCAACTTCCGCATCGATCAGGGAGACAAGATCGGCTTGGTCGGACGCAACGGCGCCGGCAAGACGACGATGACCCGCGTCCTGGCGGGCGAAGCGGAGCCCACCGGAGGAACGGTGACGCGGAACGGATCCATCGGATACCTTCCGCAGGATCCCCGGACGCCGAACATGGGACAACTGGCCCGCGACCGGATCCTTTCGGCCCGCGGCATGGATGAGATCGTGACCAAGCTGCGCAAGTGCACGGACGAGATGGGCAGCGAGGACGAATCCATCCGCACCAAGGCGATGAACCGGTACGACCGGTTGGACGCAGAGTTCATTTCGCGCGGTGGCTACGCCGCCGAAGCGGAAGCCTCGGCGATCTGCAACAACCTCGCCTTGCCCGAACGGCTCCTCGACCAGACGCTGGACACGCTCTCCGGCGGTCAGCGCCGACGCGTCGAACTGGCACGGATCCTCTACGCCGACGCCCAGACGCTCCTGCTCGACGAACCCACCAACCACCTTGACGCCGACTCGGTGGCCTGGCTGCGCGAGTTCCTGCGCAACCACCAGGGCGGGCTGATGGTCATCTCCCACGACACCGACCTGCTTGAATCGACCGTCAACAAGGTCATCCATCTCGATGCCAACCGCGCGACGATGGACCTCTACAACCTCGGGTGGAAGCGGTACCTCGAGCAGCGGGAAACGGATGAGCGTTCCCGCAAGCGCGAGCGTGCCAGCACCGAGAAGAAGGCCGGCGCCCTGCTGGCCCAGGCCAATAAGATGAAGGCCAGGGCCTCCGGCGCCTCCGCGGCGCAAAGCATGCTCAAGCGCGTGGATCGCCTCATGGGCGGCCTGGAGGAAGCCCGGGCCCAGGAAAAGGTGGCCGCGTTGCGGTTCCCGGAACCGGATCCCTGCGGCAAGACCCCCATGATGGCCAAGAACCTGAGCAAGTCCTACGGCTCCCTGGAGATCTTCATGGACGTGGATCTTGCCATCGACCGCGGCTCCAAGGTGGTCATCCTGGGCTTGAACGGTGCCGGCAAGACGACCCTGCTGCGCATGCTGGCCGGGGTTGCCGAGCCCGATACCGGCGAAGTCATTCCCGGCCACGGACTCAAGGTGGGGTACTACGCCCAGGAGCACGACACCCTCGACGTGGAACGCACGGTGCTGGAAAACATGCGCTCCTCCGCGCCGGATAAGCTCGGCGACGCTGAAGTACGCGGTATCCTCGGCTCCTTCATGTTCAGCGGAGACGACGTCAACAAGCCGGCAGGGGTCCTCTCCGGCGGCGAGAAGACGCGTCTGGCACTGGCCACGATCGTTGCTTCCAGCGCCAACGTGCTGCTCCTCGACGAACCGACCAACAACCTGGACCCGGCCAGCCGCGCCGAGATCCTCAATGCGTTGAGCAACTACAGCGGCGCCGTCGTCATGGTCAGCCACGATGAGGGTGCCGTGGCCGCCCTGAACCCGGAACGGGTGGTCCTCTTGCCCGATGGCGACGAGGACCTGTGGAACGAAGGCTATCTGGACCTGGTCACCCTGGCCTGAGTCACCTTGGCCTCAAGGCCTGCAAGCCCCGCCGGTGAATCCGGCGGGGCTGCTTCCTTTTAAGACCGGCGCGCCCGGCTCACTAGCGTCGGGCCTGGTCCTCGAAGCGGTCGAGGTAGGCGTCCTCGAGCTCTTCGTCGGTGGGCACGTTGCCCTTCCTGCGGGTGGGGCGTTGACGGGGTGCGCGGTAGGCGGAATGGATGACTTCGGTGCCCGCCGCGGCGGCCTCTGCCGCCTCCTGTGCATCCTCGCGATTGAGCCGGGCCTGCTGCCGGGCCGCGTATCCCAAGCCGATGAAGGACAGGACCCCGAAGGCGAACCACTGCAGCGAATAGGACAGGTGGTTGCCCTCATCGATCGAGGGCCGTTCCAAGGCGGTGGGGGTCGTCGCCGGGGCCGGTTGCTCCCGGGCGATCACCCCGTAGGCGCCCGTCGCGATGGGATAGCCCAGATCCTCTTCCAGGGCGGGAAGCTCGATCGAGGCCACCTGCCCTTCGGGGGCCGAGCGGCGGACCGCCGGCTCACCGACCTTCATGCGGGCCGTGATCTGAACCTGGCCCTCCGGCGGGGCAGGGACGCTGTCGGGCCTGCCGGCGGAGTCGTCCCCGATGGGCAGCCAGCCGCGATCGATGACGACCCGGGTTCCTTCATCGGTTTCGAAGGGAACCAGGACCTCATAGCCGGGTTGTCCGTTGGTGGTGCGGTTGCGCACGATGCGCGTATCCCCGGGGAGGTAGCTGCCCTTCATCGTGACCGGGGTCCAGGCCCGGTCCGCCGGAAGCGTGTCGAAGTAGGGGAGCGCCTGCCGGAAATCCAGGGGAGCGGCGTCGTAATTGGCCTTGACCAGGTCGTTGGCGGCCCGGGCTTCATCGAGCCGGTTCATCTGCCATTTGCCCAGCCCCACGCAGGCCGCCGCAAAGACGCAGACCAGCAGCAGCCAGCCAAGCCAGCGGGTGCTGGCCAGGAATCGGTACACGGATTCACCCCTCCTGGGCGTCGGCGGGGAGCGGCTGTGATTCCTTGAAGAGACCGCGTTCCGTGAGGTAGGTGGTCAGCCATCCGCGGTGGTCGTCACAGGCCAACCAGATCTTCCGGCGCTCCGGGGTATGGATCCTGGGGTTGTTCCAGAGCAGTTGCCACTGGGCGGACTGCCGGCATCCCTTGCGCGAGCACTTCGGCACCGCGGGGCCCTCAACGCCTGAGAGTTGGTCGAAAATGCTCATCCGTGCTCCCTTTCGCTTCCTGGCCGGTGGCGGTGGCCGTGATGGTGATGGACCCGTTCTTCCTGCTGTGGTTCCTCCGCCTCGTCGGGGACGTACCAGTGCCCCGAGAGCAGGTCGGGTTCGGCGTCGTCCTGCGGGCTGGTCGAGCCGGAAGCCGGGTCGAAGGGTCCGGTGGTGGTCCCTTCGCTGCCTTCCGTCGGGTCATCAGTGTTCGACTCGTCCTTCGCCGTGGGGTCCTGCGGGGCCTCGTCCTTCGTGCCGTCGGCTGCGGCGCCGGCGAGCATGGCGGGCTCCGTCGGACCGCCGTCGTAGTAGTTGGTCTCCGTACGTTTGGCCAGATCGGCACCGCTGGCGTTGGCCACGACCACCGCGAAGTAGGGCAGGATCACCGCCAGGATGAGCATGACCACCTGGATCCACCCATGGACGAAAAAGGCAGCGATGAAGCAGGCCATGCGCACGGACATCGAAATCGTGTATTTGACGGTGCGCGAATGCATGTCCGCCGAACGTGACTCATCGGCGTCGGTGATCCGCTGCGGGTGGCCGGCGGGGACAGGCTGGTTCAAAGGATGCGAATGCTGGCTCATGTCTCTTCCATGGTGTTCCCCTCCATTGTGTCACCGTCGCGACGATCCGCCGAACCCTCCACGGCTAGAATGGTGCGGAACCGTTGACGTACCGACTTGGAGGACCCATGACCGAAACCGCCCAGCCCGCCCCGCGCAGCGTATTGATCACCGGTGGCAACCGGGGTATCGGCCTGGCCATTGCCCGGGCATTCGAAGCGAACGGCGATCAGGTGGCCATCACCTATCGCAGCGGCGTGGTCCCCGAAGGTCTGCTGGGGGTGAAGGCGGATGTGACCGACTATGCGTCCATCGACGCGGCGTTCACCGAGGTCGAACAGGCCCACGGTCCCGTCGAGGTCCTGGTGGCCAACGCCGGGATGACCAAGGACATGCTGTTGTTGCGCATGAACGAGGACGACTTCAGCTCGGTGGTCGACACCAACCTCACCGGCGCCTTCCGGGTCATCAAACGGGCCTCGAAGGGAATGATCAAGCTGCGCAAGGGCCGTGTCGTGCTGATCTCCTCCGTGGTGGGCCTGCTGGGCTCTCCCGGTCAGATCAACTACGCGGCGTCGAAGGCGGGGCTGGTGGGCATGGCCCGGTCGTTGACCCGTGAGCTGGGGTCCCGGGGCATCACCGCCAACGTGGTGGCCCCGGGGTTCGTCAACACCGACATGACCGCCGCACTGCCCGAAGACACGCAGAAGGAGTACCTCTCGGGCATCCCCGCGGGACGGTTCGCCGAGCCCACCGAGGTGGCAGGAGTCGTCCGCTGGCTGGCCAGTGACGAGGCCGCCTACATTTCCGGCGCCGTCATTCCGGTCGACGGCGGTCTGGGCATGGGGCACTAGGCCCACCTGCCGTTCGTCTTTGGAGCATTCCCACAACGGCACGACGCCGGATGGGCTGGCAAGATGGAGGAAAGTGCCCGCGACAGCGGGCTCCCTTGCCGCATCCGCGCCATGGCCGCGTGAACCCCAACTAGGAGAATCCATGTCAGAACTCAACGGAAAAACAGCCATTGTCACCGGGTCCTCCCGGGGCATCGGCGCAGAAGTGGCGAAGAACCTCGCAGCGGGGGGTGCCTCCGTCGTGGTGAACTACCGGCAGAAGGCTCCCCGTGCCCATAAGATCGTCCAGGGCATCACCGATGCCGGGGGCCGGGCCGTGGCCGTCGGTGCGGACCTGACCGCCGAGGGGGGCGCCCAGTCACTGGTGGATGCGGCGCAAGAGAACTTCGGGTCCCTCGATGTGCTGGTGCTCAACGCCTCCGGCGGCATGGAAGCCGATCTCGGCGAGGACTATGCCCTGCGACTGAACCGCGACGCCCAGGTCGACATGCTGCGCACCGCGGCCGCCGTCATGCCCGCCGGTTCGCGTGTGGTGTTCGTCACCAGCCACCAGGCCCACTTCATCGACCAGACGGCGACGCTGGATGCCTACGAGCCCGTGGCCCGTTCCAAGCGCGCCGGGGAGCTGGCCCTGCGTGAGGAGATCCCGGCGCTGGAGGCCAAGGGCATCTCGTTGGTGGTGGTCTCCGGGGACATGATCGAAGGGACCGTCACCGCCACGCTGCTGGACCGGGCCCAGCCAGGGGCCATCGAGGAGCGCCGGCAGGCTGCCGGCAAACTGCTCACCGTCCAGGAGTTCGGGGTCGAGGTCGCCGCGATGGCCACGGCCGACGTCCCCACCGGACATACCGAATACGCTGGGGGAGCAGGACACTTCCTGGACTAGAACACACCGGCAGTACACGGAGCATCAAAGGCGGCGGCTCCACCCTCCCACGGGTGGAGCCGCCGCCTTTGGCGTCGGTGCGGGGGTTAGGGCTTCTTCCCGCAGACGACCTTGTTCCAGGGCTGATACGTCCAGTGCAGGCTGTCCTTGAGCGTCTCCGAGCCCGCCGTCCGGGTGCGGTGCACATCGACCGAGAACCCCTTCTGGCCACCGGACTCCGCGACACACTTCTCGGCGTCGTTGTAGGTGGTCTTGGGGTTGGTCTTGTTGTAGTGCCCCGAGGTCTTGGAGGTGACCTTGTACTTCTTGGTCCCCCAGAGACGGGTCTTCACATGGCTGTCGGTCACCCAGGCCTGGATCATCACGGCGTGGCCGGTGTTGTTCTTCCAGGCCATGTCGATCTGGCCTTCCCACAGGGTGGATTCACGCCCGGCGGGGTAGCGGTCGAACCAGCGGCTATGCGGCCGGTGGGTGACATCGTCCATGCCCCCGAGCCATCCCACGTTGAACAACTGGGTGGAGATCTGCGACAGACCACCGCCGATGGCTTCGGTGGTGAAGCCGTCTTCCACCACGCCGGACTTGAAGTAGCCGTTCGCCTCCGTGATGGGGGCCAGCGCCTTGGTCAGCGAGAAGGTGTCGCCGGGCATGACCAGCATGCCGTTGAGCTTCGAGGCCCCGGCGCGCAGGTTCTTGGTCCGGACCGTGTCAAAGGTGGGGTACGGCGTGGAGAACTCGACGATCTCCTCCTTCACACCCAGCTTCTTCGCCTTCGCGGTCGTCAGTTCCGGCTTGGTGACGGCGACGTCGATCTTCGCGGTCCGTGAATCGGTGGTCGCGGCGGTGAGGATCTTCTCGGTGAGGTTCTTCGTCTCGACGCCATGGCCCTTGACCGCGGGGATGATCTTCGGCTTCCCGTCCTTCAGGACGATGCGGGCGTCCTTGGCCGTCGACGCCATCTTGGGATTGGCCTTGAGCAGACGGTCGGCGAGCTGCTGGTTGTCCAACGACATCTTCACCGCGCCGTCAGAGACCTTGAAGGACGCCGCCTGGGCCAGCTCGGCCGGCTTCAAGGTGGCCTTCAGGTCATCGGCGGCCACGGTCACGTTCCCGGCGACCAGGGGCTTGGCCTGCTCATCGCGGACCTTCTCGAACGCCGAGGCGGGGGTCTTGGGCTCCACCGTGGTGGTGGCCACCTCGATGGGTTCGCTCGCGCCGAACCAGGAATTGCCGATGGCGTCGCCGGCCTGGTCCGCGTCGACCTTCTCGCCTTCGGACGGGGCGTCGTACTGGACCTTGGAGTCCTTGAAGGCAATCTTGCCTTCGGTGGCCTTGGTGTCCAGCTTGGGACGCAGATCCTCGATGGCGGCGTGCAAGGCGTCGTCGTCCTGGGTCAGGACCGGCTTGATGGCCGAACCGCCGGTCAGGCGTTGAAAGAGGACCATGGGGTTCAGGGTGTACCCGGTCCGGCCCTGCAGGGTGGCCTCGATGTCCAGGCCCAGGCCGGATTCGTCGGGGGTCAGCGGCGCGGACTGTTCCCCGGCGGCGATCGTGACCGGTTCGGAAGCCAGCGGGTCCAGGTCCCGGTGCAGTCGGGCGGCGGCGTCGGAACTGCTCAGACCGCCGATCTCGACCCCGTGGACCGTGGTCCCGTTGGGGATCTGGTCGCCGAGCAGCGACGCCCCGCCTGCGTAGGCGCCCGCCAACAGGATGATGGCGCCACCGCCGATCAGCCAGCCCTTTTTCTTCTTGCTCGTGTCTTTTTTGTCCCGCATCATTGCCCGCGAATGCTCCATGTTCATCGACGCCGTGCGCCCGTCGGAACGCGCACCACAAAAGATCCTAGCGCCGCGGGCTCGCGCAGATGCGCCGCTGATGTCCGCGGGGCCCGGTAGTTATGCAATCGTCATGATCAAATACCTGCCAGATGACGAATGATGTCCAGCCGTGGCAGATCGATCACCGCGTCGGCGGCGGTACGCAACGCGGGTTTGGCGCAATAAGCGATCCCGAGTCCGGCAGCCCGGACCATCAACAGGTCGTTGGCTCCGTCGCCGGCGGCGATGGTGTGTTCCACGGGGAGGCCCGCCTCGACGGCCCACTGCCGCAGGGACGACTCCTTGGCGGCGGCATCGACGATCTCCCCGTTCACGGTTCCGGTCAGCCGGCCTTCGCTGACGCCCAGATCGTTGGCCCGGGCGAAGTCCAGCCCCAACCCGTCGGCCAGCGGCCGGAGGATCTGGAGGAACCCGCCCGAGACAACGCCCACCAGATGCCCGCCCTCGTGGCAGGCCGCGATCAGTTCCCTGGCCCCGGCCGAGAGAACGACGGCGTCGCACACCCGATCGATGACCCCGGCCTCCAGCCCGGCCAGGGTGGCCACCCGGGCGTGGAGACTTTCGGAGAAGTCCAGTTCGCCGCGCATCGCCGCCTCGGTGACGGCGGCGACTTCGGCCTCACGCCCGGCATGGGCGGCCAGCAACTCGATGACCTCCTGCCGGATCAACGTGGAATCGACGTCCATGACCAGCAGCTTGCGGGGCGCCTCGATCAGGCTGGCCGGGACCAGGGCATGCTGCGCGGAGTCGGCGGCGAGCCGGTCCAGCAAGGCGGCGGAGCGGTCTGCGTCGGGGCCTTCCGGCGTCGTGCGGGTCAACGCCCTGCGTGTTCCGGCGTACCCCAGCCCCGAGAACGCCGTGGAGGAGGCCGTGGAGAACCCGTGGTCCCCCAGGAGCGCCTCGATCCGTGCCGGTTCGAACCGGGTCGCCTCCGGGCCGTCGGCGGCCGTCGGAGTCGCGGCACCGTCGTCGGGGGAGGACGCGGTGCCGTGATGGGAGACGAGGTAACTGCTGATCTTCATGGAACGATTCTCCCGTGCGGTGCCTGCTAGGCGCTACTTCGCGACGTCGCGGGGCGGCACACCCGGTAGCATTTGGCCGATCACCTAGGTATTGCCTTAGTGTTTTGACCATGAATGATGTGCTCTCCTTTACCGGTATCGACGTGGTCCGGGGTCAAAAGAACCTCTTGACGAGCATCGACTGGCAGGTGAAGGAGGACGAACGGTGGGTTGTTCTGGGTCCCAACGGGGCCGGGAAGACCACCCTGTTGCAGATCGCCGCGGCCCGCATGCACCCCACCCGGGGCACCGCCGAGATCCTCGACGAGACCCTGGGACGGGTCGACGTCTTTGAACTGCGTCCGCGGATCGGGTTGTCCTCCGGGGCCCTGGCCACCCACATCCCCGCCCACGAGAAGGTGTTGAACGTCGTGGTCACCGCCTCCTGGGGCACCACCGGCCGCTGGCGTGAACAATATGAGGCCATGGACGAACGCCGGGCCTTCTCACTGCTGCACGACTGGGGGATGTCCACCCTGATCAACCGGAAATTCGGGTCACTGAGCGACGGCGAACGCAAGCGGGTGCAGATCGCCCGGGCCCTGATGACCGACCCCGAACTGCTCCTCCTGGACGAACCCGGGGCAGGACTGGACCTGGCGGGGCGCGAGGACCTCGTCGCCCGCCTCTCCGAGCTCGCCGCCGACGACGAGGCACCGGCCATGGTCCTGGTGACCCACCACCTCGAGGAGATCCCCCCGGGCTTCACCCATGCCATGCTGCTGAACGAGGGCAACATCGTCTCCGCCGGCCCCATCGCCACGACACTGACCGAAGCCAACCTCTCGGAGACCTTCGAGATGGATCTGCGCCTGCGCGTCGACGACGGCCGCTACTCGGCCGTCGCCCGACCCGGCGCCTAGGGCCAGCGCAGCGCATGGATTTATGGAGGGAACTGCTCGTCCTCTTTGCCGGGCTCTGGGCGGGCACGATCAACACGATCGTCGGCTCCGGCTCGCTGGTGACGTTCCCGGTCCTTGTGGCCCTGGGCTTCGCGCCGGTCAACTCCATCATCTCCAACGCCATGGGCCTGGTCGCCGGCGGGTTCTCCGGCGCCTGGGGATACCGGCAGGAAGCCCGCACCGTCCCCAAGACGATGCTCAAACTGGTTCCGGCCTCGCTGCTGGGCGGCATCCTGGGCGCCTTCCTGCTGCTCCACCTTCCCGAAACGGTCTTCGGGTATGTGGCCCCGGTCCTCATCGCGATCGCAATCCTGCTGGTCATCTTCCAGCCGCGGTTGGCCCGGTGGGTGCGTGAGAGGCAAAGCGGCGGGGCCCTGCGGCCTTCCCATGCGGACGAACAGAAACTATCGCCGCTGGTCTACGTCCTGGTCTTCCTCATCGGGGTCTACGGAGGCTACTTCACCGCGGCCCAGGGCATCCTGCTCATGGCCGTGCTGGGCATCTTCTTCCATGGTTCGCTGCAGCAGTCCAATGCGATCAAGGTCATCCTCTCGCTGGTGGTCAACCTGGTCGCCGCCGTGTCCTACCTGCTCTTCGCCTTCGACCGCATCAACTGGCTGATCGTCCTGCTCATCGCCGGCGGTTCCCTGGTCGGTGGGTTCATCGGCGCCCGGGTCGGCCGGAAGCTCTCACCGCTGCTGCTGCGTTCGTTCATCGTGGTGCTCGGGCTCGTGGCCCTGGCGGTCATGATCGGCAAGCTGGTCTCCTGATGCCGATCATCACCCTGGAATCTGCCTCCGACCCGCGCGTCTCCGATTACGTCCGGCTCTCCGATGCGGCCCTGCGGCAACGAACCGATCCGGGGCGCGGGCTCTACATCGCCGAAAGCTCCAAGGTCCTGCGTCGGGCCCTGGCCGCCGGACACGTCCCGCGCTCCTTCTTCCTGGCCGATAAATGGCTCGAGGGGCTCTCCGATGTCCTCGAAGCCCACCCCGAGGTTCCGGCCTTCGTCGGGGCGCCGGGCGTGTTGGAGGAGATCACCGGCTTCCACCTGCACCGGGGTGCGCTGGCTGCCATGAACCGGCCGCAACCGGTTCCGGTGGCCGACGTCGTCGCCGGGGCCCGCCGGGTGCTGTTGTTGGAGGACATCGTGGACCACACCAACCTCGGCGCGATCTTCCGTTCGGCGGCCGCCCTGGGAATGGACGCCGTCCTGGTCTCCGCCCGCTGTGCCGATCCGCTGTACCGGCGTTCCATCCGGGTGAGCATGGGTGGGGTCTTCCAGATCCCGTGGGCGCGGCTGGAGGACTGGAATGAGGGGCTGGACCGGCTGCGCGGGGACGGATTCCGGTTGGCGGCCATGGAGGTCACCGACTCGGCCCGGCCCATCGATGAAGTAGCCGCCGAGAACATCGATCGGTTGGCCCTGGTGCTGGGCACCGAAGGGGCCGGTGTCTCGGACGACACCCTGGCCCGGGTGGACGAGGCCGTGATGATCCCCATGCGCCCGGGCGTCGATTCGTTGAATGTCGCTGCGGCCTCCACCGTGGCCATGTGGGAATTGCGGGCGAGGTA
>JAKDMV010000081.1 GCA_030452125.1 Micrococcaceae bacterium | reverse complement strand
TCACTCCGGCGCGGGCGCCGCGGGGGCCCTGGGGGCGCCCGGCGGCGCCCGGCCCCGGGCCCGGGCGGGGGCCACCCCACGGGGGGGGGGGGGCGCCCCCACGACTTTTTTGGCGGCCGCACCGGTCCTCGAGGTCCCTCCAGTGAACACTTTCCGCGGAAGTCCACACTTCGTGTGGTTTCGTGACACCGACTCATTGAAAGTTTGCGGCGACCAGCCCTCGGACCCTCCAGTGCCGACCTGCCGAGATCTGGGGTGTCATAGCCCCGCCCCGACTACCATCCGGTAGCAGCAAGGGCCTGCCCGAGCCGCTCGCGCACCCGCTCTTTTTTGACACCAAAACCGCGCCAACAGCGCCGTTCCGGCGCGATGGAAACTCTAAAGCAACTCCTTGACTTGTGACGACACTCACTTAGGCTATGGCGTGGGGCGCTCCGGGGTAACAGCCCCATCGGTGCCCCGAAACCGCCCAATCGGTTACAAGGAGCATCATGAATCACTCGCATCGGCCACGGCTGGCCCGTTCCGTCGTGGCTGCGGTCTCAGGCTTGGCCCTGGCCGCCACCATGTCGGTTCCCGCCAATGCCGCACCGAAAGACATCAATTCAACCCCCGGAAGCCAAGCAGAGGCCTTCGGGGGTTCCTCATTGGATCAACAGGACATCAAAACGCTGCAGGACCTGAAGGTTTCAGGGCCCATGGTCAGCAAGAAGGGCGAGGTCACCGCCTACGTCCAGTTCAGTGGCGAAGGCGCCTTCGCGGCCACCCAGCCCTCGAACGTGGCCCGCAGCAAGTCGGCCCCGGTCAAGAACAAGACCAAGGTCAAGCAGATCCGCAAGAACATCGAGTCGCAGGGTGCCTCCGCGGCGAAGGCCTCCAAATCGAAGGTCGTCTACACCACCACGAACGCCCTTCCCGGCGTCGCCCTGCGCGGGGACGCCGACGCCCTGCGCGCCCTGTCCAAACGTTCCGACGTCGTGAAGATCACCGCGGTCGTGCCGAAGTCCCCGACCAACAAGGGCTCGGTCATCGACACCAAGGCACTCAACGCCTGGTCGGGTCTGGACCAGACCGGCGACGGGGTCACCATCGCCGTGCTCGACACCGGCGTCGACTACACGCATGCGGACTTCGGTGGTCCCGGCACCGTGGAGGCCTATAAGAAGGCACAGGCCTCCGACGACCTGCCCGGCCCCGACTCGGGGCTGATCGATCCGGATAAGTTCATCGGCGGTTGGGACCTGGTCGGTGACGACTACAACGCCGATCCCTCCTCCCCGACCTACCAGCCAGTCCCGAAGCCGGACGCCAACCCGCTGGACTGCCAGGCGGCAGGGCACGGCACCCACGTTTCCGGCAGTGCCGCCGGCTACGGGGTGGACGCCGAGGGCGGGACGTTCGACGGGGACTACTCCACGCTCGATGCCAAGGGCGTCTCCTCGATGAAGATCGGCCCCGGCTCGGCCCCGGAGGCCCAGCTCGTGGGCATCCGCGTCTTCGGCTGCGGAGGATCCTCCTCCGTGGTGGGCCAGGCCCTGGACTACGTCCTGGACCCCAACGGCGACGGCGACTTCAGCGACCGCGCCCAGATCGTGAACATGTCCCTCGGCTCGGACCACTCCCCCGTGGACGATCCGGAGAACGACATCGTCGATGCACTGGCGGAACTGGGGATCCTCTCGGTCGTCGCCTCCGGCAACGCCGGTGACGTGACCGACGTCGGCGGCTCACCGGGCAACGCCCGCTCCTCGCTGACCGTGGCCAACACGGTGGGCTCGAAGATCACCCTCGACGGGGCCAACGTCCTGGCCCCCGATGACGTGGCCGGCACCGCCGCCGGACAGTATTCGGCCAGCTTCGACTACACCGATGCCTCCAAGGAGCAGCTCACCGGTGAAGTCGTCATGGCCGACCCCTCGAATAAGTTCGGTTGCGACGCCTTCCCGGCCGACACCGACTTCGACGGCAAGTGGGTCTGGATCCAGTGGGAGGAAGACGGCGACTTCCCCTGCGGTTCGGCAGCACGCTTCAACAACATCGAGGCCGCCGGCGGCGCCGGCGTCGTCCTGGATTCACCGCGCAGCGTGTTCGACGCCGGTATTGCCGGCAACGACAAGATCCCGGGCATGCAGCTCAATAAGGACTACTCCGAGAAGCTGCGTCCGGCCGCCGAAGCCGGCACGCTGAAGCTCGAGCTCGACAAGGACCTCATCGGAACCGCCTCCGGCGAATCCGGTGCCTTGGACACCTTGAACTCCAGCTCCTCTCGCGGGGTCCACGGTTCAAACGGCGTCGTCAAGCCCGACGTCGCCGCACCGGGCACGCTCATCGGCTCGGCAGGCGTGGGTACCGGAAACGGCCCGGCCGTGATGACCGGCACCTCGATGTCCACCCCGCTGACCGCGGGCATCGCCGCCCTGGTGGCCGGCTCCGGCAACTACAGCGCCTACCAGGTCAAGTCGATGGTGATGAACACGGCCACGGCCGACGTCACCGCCGATAACGGCGAGACCTTTGGTCCGAACCGCGTCGGCTCCGGTCGGGTGATCGCCGATGCGGCGATCAAGACCCCCGCCTACGCGTTCGCCACGGATGCCCCGGATCTGACGACGCTCTCGTTCGGCGTCGTGGAGATGGGCAAGAAGAAGATCAAGAAGACCAGCTCGATCACCGTGCAGAACACCTCCAAGTGGACCCAGCACTACCGTCTGGACTACGTGCCCTCGACCACGATCCCCGGCGCTTCGTATTCACTGAGCACCGATAAGGTCAGCATCCAGCCGGGCAAGTCCAAGAAGGTCAAGGTCACCCTGACGATCAAGCCCCAGAAGTTCGCCAAGACCATGGATCCGACCATGGAGAAGCAGCAGCTGGGCCTGAACCGCCAGTACCTCGCCGACGCCACCGGTCGCATCGAACTGCGCGCCAAGGGCCAGCCGGCACTGCGCGTTCCCGTCCAAGCCGCGCCCAAGGCGTCCAGCAACATGCGGGTGAAGGGCAACAACATCAAGACCAAGAAGGGCAAGGTCACCGCCCCGGTGAAGCTCAAGGGCAAGGGCCTGCTCACCGGCAACGGTGACGAGCGCGTCCTGTCCCTGGTCTCGGCGTTCGAGCTCGGTGCCACCAGCAAGAAGCTGCCCAAGGCCATCGACGAGATCCCGGGCGCCCGCGCCATGGATCTGCAGTATGTCGGTGCCGCCTCCGATGCCCCGACCAACGGGGTCTCCGACGGTCTGCTGAACTTCGGTATCAGCACCTACGGCAACTGGGCCCACCTGGCCGGCGGGACGGAGATCAACGTGGAAATCGACACCAACGGGGACGGCAAGCCCGACTTCGTCACGTTCAACACCAACGTCGATGGCCTCGATCTCGATCTGGCGGCAACGCAGGACCTGAAGACCGGTGAGCAGGTCGACCTCTGGCCGACCAACGGCCTGACCGGTGAGACGGACTCCAACACGTTCGACACCAGTGCCGTGAGCCTGCCGGTTTCGTTGGATGCCCTCGGGGTGTCCGAGGATTCTTCGGGCCAGGTCCAGTACCGGGTCAGCACGTGGAGCCAGTACAACGCCGATGAGTCCGGGGCCCAGGTCCCGGTCGACACCACCGACTGGATCGCCTACAACGCGGTCGATCCGGATCTGTGGTTCGAGGGCGCCGGAACCGGGACGGCCTTTGCCGACCTGCCGGGCCAGAAGCTCACGGCACACGTCCAGGACTACTCCAACGCCTTCCCGAAGAAGCGGATGATGGCGAAGAAGAAGGCCAACCAGGAAGAGGGCTTGTTCCTGCACCTGCACAACAAGACGGGCAAGAAGGCCCAGGTCGTGACCTTCACCAAGAAGTAACGGCTACATGAAAGCAGGGGCCGGCGGATTTCGATCCGCCGGCCCCTCCTTCATGAGCACCTGCTGTGTTGCGTTGGATCCGGCCGACCCGCGTTGCCTGCCGGGGACAGCTCAGCGGCCGGGCCTCCAGCCGAAGTCCGGGTCCCGGCGTTCCAGGAACGCGGCCACCCCCTCGTCGATATCGGGCCCGGCGGCCATTTCCGTCCAGGCCGTCTCCCAGGCACCGGCCAGCTCCGCCGGGTCCGTGGCCGGGTCGGTGGCCCGGTCGATGAGCTCCTTGGTGGTGTGCATCGAGTACCGCGACCGTGCGGTGAGCTCGGTGAACAGCTCCCTGACGGAGTCCTCGAACCCGTCGGCGGGTACGACCTCGGCGACCAGTCCCATCTCCCGGGCCCGCGGGGCCCCGAACGTCCGGGCGCTCATCAGCACGTATTTCGCCGTGGCCGGGCCCAGCAGCCGCACCAGGCGGTCGATGCCGGCCCGCGGGTAGATGATCCCCAGTTTGGCGGGGGTGATCCCGAAGGAGGCGTCGGTGGAGGCGAAAATGAAATCGCAGGCCGAGGCCAGCTGCCATCCCCCACCCATGCAGTGGCCCTGGACGACGGCGATGGTCGGCTTGCCGACCCGGGCGAGTGCCTGGTCCGCGGCGGTGAGGTGGTCGGTCCTGCCGTCCTGGTCCAGGATGACGTCGCGCAGCTCCCCGATGAACACCCCGGCGCTGAAGGTTCCCCCGGTCCCTCGTACGGCGACCACATCCACATCGGGGCGGTCATCCAGATCGGCCGCCGCGGCGGCGATGTCCTGGCACATGCCCCGGGTCAGGGCGTTGCGCTTGGTGGGGTTGACCAGCGTGATCGTGCCGACCCCTGCCTCGACGCCGACGGTGATCCCTGGACCGCTCGGCGCCGCGGCCTTCTCGGGGGTCTTCATGACCTGGTGCTGGACGGGCGCAGCTTCACGTTGATCTGCTTGGTCTGGGTGAAGCCTTCGAGCATGCCCTCCAACGAGACCTCGCGTCCCATGCCCGACTGCTTATACCCGCCGTAGGTCTGTCCGACGACCTGGCCTCCGCCCTGGTTGACCTGGACCCAGCCGGCCTGCAGCGAATGTGCGGTGTCCAGGGCGCGGTCCAGATCGTGGCTGAAGACATAGGCGGCCAGCCCGAAGTGGGTGTCGTTGGCCATTTCGATGACTTCCTCGCGGGTGTCGAAGGGGATGGCCATGAGCACCGGCCCGAAGATCTCTTCACGGGCCAGCCGGAAGTCGTTGCGTCCCCCGCCGAAGACGGTGGGCACATGGTAGAAACCACGGGTCAGTTCACCTTCGGTGGGGGCGCTGCCGCCCAGGAGCGTTTCCAACCCGCCCATCGAGCGGCCCTCGTCGAGGTACCCCGTGATCCCGGCATGCTGTTTGGCGTTGATGACCGCACCCATGTCGCTGGCTTCCTCCAGCGGGTCCCCGACCTTCATGGCGCCCAGTCGCGGCACCAGTTCGGAGAGCACCTCGTCGTACACCTCCCGGTGGATGAACAGCCGCGATCCGGCCGTGCAGCTCTGGCCCTGGCGGGCGAACCGCGAGGCGAGCAACAGCTGGTCCACCAGCTGGTCGTCCACGGCATCGGGGAAGACGATCGAGGGGTTCTTGCCGCCGAGCTCCATGGACATGTGGGCCAACCGTTCCCCGGCCTGGGCGGCGACGCCGCGGCCGACTTCGGTGGATCCGGTGAAGGAGACCTTGTCCACCCCCGGATGTTTGGCCAGCGCGTCGCCGATGACCGCCCCGCGACCGGTCAGCGCATTGAGCACACCGGCGGGCAGGTGCCGGTTGCAGACCTCGGCCAGTTTCAGGATCGTCAGCGGGGCGTCGTCGGCGGCCTTGAGGATCACGGTGTTCCCGGCGGCCAGGGCCGCCGGGATCTTGAAGCCGGCGATCATCAGCGGCGAGTTCCACGGCAGGATCGCGGCGACGACCCCCAGCGGTTCGCGCCGGGTGTATTGCAGCTGGTCATCGCCTGCGGGCAGGGTGGTGCCCTTGGATTCGCCGGCCACGCCGGAGAAGTAGCGGAAGAGGGAGACCAGGGAAGCGACTTCGGGACGGGCCTGGGTGCGGATCGCATTGCCGGTGTCCAGGGCGGTCAGCCGGGCGAATTCCTCGGTCTCCGCCTCGATGTCATCGGCGATCAGTGCCAGCGGGCGGGCCCGCCTGGTGAAGTGCTGGGCGGCCCATCCCCCGAATGCCCGGCGTGCGGCACCCACCACGCGTTCGACGTCGTCCACGGTGGAGGCGGGCACCCGGGCGATGACCGAATCACGCAAGGCCGGGTTGGTGACGTCGCGCCACTGCCCGGAGACCGAGTCCACGCGCTCCCCGTCGATCCACTGCGGCCAGTCCAGGATGTCGGCGCCCGTGGAGCGCGAGGCCTCCACGGAGGTGCCGGCGGCCTCGTTCGTGGCCGCGCGGGCAGCCGCCTGGGGGTCGGTGCCGGCGGCGCCGTTCGTGGTGGGCGGGGTGGTGTTCTGGCTCATGCTGCGCCTCCGATGGTCGATGTGTCGTTATCGCCGGTTGTGTCGTGATGGGTCCCGTCGACGAGCTGGACGATCGCCGAACAGTCCAACCCCTGCGTCCCATCCTGCATCAGAGTCTCGGACATTGACGAGACCTGTTCGGTCAGCACCCGCTCGGTGTTGGCCTGCCTGCCTGTCAGCGGTGATGCGGAGAGAGTCCCCCGCCCATGACCAGCATCACATGCTGCTACGGTGCACTCAAGCACCAAAAAGGCATAAGCGTTGTGCAGATATGCACATACCCGATGGATACGAGCCCCCATGAACAGATCCCCCAGCCCCGATGACCTGCTGATCCTGCTGACGGTCGCGCGGTTGGGTCGCTTCACCGCGGTGGCCGAGGCCCTGGAGACCACACACACCACGGTGTCCCGCCGCATCGCCGCCCTGGACCGGCAACTGGATGGCCGGACCCTGGATCGGACCTCCACCGGGTGGGAGCTGACCGATCTGGGGCACCATGCGCTCCGGGCCGCGGAATCGATCGAGTCGAGCCTGACGGAGCTCAAATCGGCGGTCAGCCAGCGCGGGGAGGAGGTGTCCGGCGTCGTGCGCGTCCATGCCTCCGATGCCTTCGGTGCTTATATCGCCGCACCGGCGATCGCCCGACTCCAGCAGGAGCACCCGCGGCTGAAGGTCGAACTGCTCAGTGCCACCCGTCGGGCCAGCCGCAACCGTTCGGGGGTCGATCTGGAGGTCGTCGCCGGGCGGGTGGAGGATTCGCGGGCCGAAGTCATGGTCCTCACCAGATACTTCCTCCGGTTGTTCGCCAGCCCCGCGTACCTGCACGACGCCGGAGAACCGGCGACCCTGACGGACCTGGCCCGGCACCGTTTCGTCTCCTACGTCGATTCGGAGCTGCAGGTCGCGGAGCTGGACTACCGCTCCTCCGGGCTACCGGTCCCGGCGGCGGCCTTCCAGGCCACCAGCATCTTCGCCCAGCTGCAGGCGGTGCGCGCCGGCGGGGGCATCGGCATGCTGCCTTCCTACGTGGTCCACCAGGACCCGGGGTTCGTTCCGGTCCTGGCCGATGACTTCGAACGGGGCATCACCTACTCGGCGGTGGCCCGTACGGAGTCGCTGCGCTCGCCCGGCGTGAAGGCGGTCGTCGAGGCGCTCCTGACAGAGACCCGGGGCCGTCGCCAGGCGCTCCGGTCCTGACCCTCCCCCGGGGTCAGCGCGGCAGGGCCCTTCACGACGCCGCCGCCTCCGGGGGGCGGGTGTCCATCCGGCAGTGGTACCGGGTTAGTCGTCCGCATCCTTGGAGTTCGTCAGGACGTCCCCGCTACCGGCATCGATCTGCACCTCGTGCTTGGCGCCGGCGTCGTCGATCAAATCGCCTTCCCAGACGGTCGTGCCGTGCTCGTCATCGAGGCCGAGTTCGGTGATGCGGGCATCCGGGACGGCATCGCGGAACTTCGCGGCAGCCTCCTTGAAGTCAACCTTGGCGGCGTCGACCCGATCCTGGTGCTTTTGCCGATCCTGCTCGTCGTCGTCTTCCGTGGAAGGCGAGCCGATCACGCTGCCGTCGTCGGCGGAGATGTCGACTTCGTGTTCGGTGCCATCGGAGGTCACGACCTGGACTTCCCACCGGGTCCCGTTCTCCTCGGTTTCAATCGATATCACCGTACTGTCGGAGACTTCCTCGAGGGCGGCGTCGCCGGCGTCCTCCAAGGAGATGCCCTCGCTGTCGGTGCTGCTGCCCGAAGCGCCCGCTTCATTGCCGGCGTCCGAGGATGGGGACATGGCCGGCTGGCTGGAGGACTCCGCTTCCGGGCTGGGTGCGGCGGAACCGTCATCTCCGGAGCCGCCACCGGAACAACCGGCCAGTGCGAGCATGGTGACGGCCGAGACTGCGACGAGCTGCCGGGGGCCCCGAAGCCGTGCCGTGGTGCGTGGCGCTCCGGCCTGAATGCTCTCAAGATCCTTGGACATTTCGCCCTCCAATACTCAACGTGCTTGAACCGGCCAAACTACGCCGCCCGTCGACCAACGTCCAGTCATTTCGCTCGCGGCCGGATCCCCTGGCCACCCTTAGACCGGAAGTTCCCCCGCCCCCTTCAGGCTCTTCATCACGATCGTCGAGGTCAGCTTCTCCACTCCGGCCAGCCCCACCAGGACCTCGTCATAGAACTGCTGGTAGCTGGAGAGGTCGGTGGCCATGACCTTGAGCAGGAAGTCAGGTTCCCCGAATAGTCGTGAGCCCTCAACGATTTCCGGGATGGATGCCACCTCGTCCTCGAAGGCATACATGTTCTGCCGATCCTTCAGGGTGACGAACACCAGGGCCTGGAAGCCCAGCCCGATCCGGGGCGCGTCGAGGATCGCCCGGTAGCCCGAAACGACTCCGGCGGCTTCAAGGTCACGAAGTCGACGGTGACAAGGGGCGACGGTCAGACCCACTTCCGCGGCCAGGGCCGTGACGGTCATCCGACCATCCTGTTGAAGCAGGCGCAAAATATTTCTATCTATATCGTCAATCACGCAAGAACCTTACCGTGAGGCGCGTCGTTTCCTCGAAAAACGGTAAGCACTTTTGGGGCGGAGTTTCCTAAGCTTTCCCCGAAGAGCAACACGACCACCAGGAGCGCCTCATGGACCCACATCTGATCCTCGGATTCGCCGCCATGTCCGTCGCCCTGGCCCTGACGCCGGGCGCCGACTGGGCGTATGCGATTTCCTCCGGACTCAGCGGGCGAAGGATCGCCCCTGCCGTGGGTGGCCTGCTCAGCGGGTTCATGGTCCACACCCTGCTCATCGTCGCTGGTCTTGCGGCATTGGTCATTGCCCTGCCCCAGTTGCTGGCCGCCCTGACGCTTGTCGGTGCCGCCTATTTGATCTGGCTCGGTGTCTCGACCACCCGCTCCTGGCGCGACGCCGGCTACACCAGTGCCGCCGAGGGGGCCCAGCCCCCGCCCGGGAACGGCAGCAGCTTCCTGCGCGGGCTGGGCACCAGCGGAACCAACCCCAAGGCCCTGTTGCTCTATCTGGCCCTCATCCCGCAATTCATCGATTTGAATGCCGGGCTGCCGGCGCCGGTGCAAACCGGCATCCTGGGGATCTCCCATATCCTGGTTTCCGCCGTCGTCTACACCGGCGTCGCCCTCGGCGCCCGCCGTCTGCTGGCCAGCCGCCCGACAGCAGCCCGCATCGTCACGCTCTCCAGTGGCGTGATCATGCTGGGCCTGGGCGCCTTGTTGCTCGGTGAGCAGGTCATCAACCTCACGGCCGGCTAGCCGCGGGTTCCGCCCGGCTTCGTCCAAGGGCGCCGAGGCCCGGCGGGTTCCGTCGTGAGCGACGGCTCAGGGGCAGGGCTTCCAGGTCCTGCCACCGGGCGCGTAGCAACGAGGTCCGGTATATCCCGGATAGGGGGTGCCGGTCTTCTTCGGCACCTTCCTGGTGGCCGGAGGCGCAGCAGGAGCCTGCGCCGGCGCCTTCCGCGTTCTCCGCTTCGCTGCCTCGCGGGCTTCCTTGGCCTGGGCAGCCTGGCGGGCCACCCGTTGTCGTTCGGCGATCCGGGCCTTCTCCTGCCGGGCTGCCTCCGCGGCGGCAGCCCGGCTCGCCGCAGCGGCCTGTTGCGCGGCAACCGCCGCTGCCTTGGCCTCGGTCTTCTTCCGTGCTTCGGCTTTGGCCTTGGCCTTGGCCTTCACGGCGGCTTCGTGTTCCCGGGTCACCAGCAGCTGCCGGCGTTCCTTCAGGATGCCCTCCTGCCGGGTGGCTGCCGCCGTGGCCTTGGATAGCCGCGGAGCCAGTTTCCCGGCCACCACGGAACCAACGACGGCACGGACCGCGTCTCCGGAGTCATCGGTCCGGCCCAGCAGCAGATCGGCCGCCTTTCCCGCAGCAAGGGCCGTTGCCGCACCGGACAGGAGCCCCGAGGCCTCGGCAGAGGTTTGCGCGGTCGCCGTCGGAACCGTTGCCAGCTGGTCGATGGCCGATTCGATCTGAGCGGGAACGGTGCATTCGACCGTTGCACTAAAAAGTCCCGTTTCCTCCTCGAGCGCTTCCTGTTGGGCCGCGAGGACCTCGTCGTGGAAGCGGTGGTTGGGCTCGAACAGGACGGCCACCCCCAGGCCTTCGCGGGCGATGTCCGCATTGACCAGGTCCCCGTCCAGATAGACGCCGGCCAGGGTGCGATCGTAGCGATCGGTACGTTCGACGTCGTACTCGAGGTGGACCCCGGTTCCGGCAGGAAGCCGCTGGCGCAGATACTCGGTGGCCTCGGGGCCCAGGCACTGCACCGGGGTGTTGGGCTTCTTGGTCTCGGGGGTGTCGACGTTCAGCAGTCGGATGGTCTCCACGGTTCCGTCGAGTGAGGCCACGAGGGTATCGCCGTCGACCACCCGGACCACGGTGGCATCCGCCCCGGAGCTGGACGGGGTGTCCACCGCCGCCGACCCGCCGGAGGTGCAGCCCGACAGGGCAACGGCGACCGCCACGGCAGCCACGACGAACCGCGGGCTCTTCCGCCATGGCGACGGGGTCACCGGATTCCGGACCGACATTGGTCTCCCCCCAGGATTGCCCGCACGCTTCGAATGGTTCAAAGCATAACCCCGGTGCGACCGATCACGGCTTCTTGTTCTTGCCGCCCCCGTCATGGCTCCTGCCGTGCTTCTTCTCTTTTTCCTTCTTCTTCTTGGCTTCTTCCTTCTTCTTCTGTTCGGCCTTCTTTTTCTGCTCGGCCTTCTTCTCGGCCGCCTTGCTCTTTTCGGCGGCCTTGCTCTTTTCGGCGGCCTTGCTCTTCTCGGCGGCCTTGCTCTTCTCCGCCGCCTTGCTCTTTTCAGCGTCTGCCTTGGCCTTCTGCGACGCGGCCGCACGCTCCTGGGCGGCCCGCTGCTCGGCAGCCCGCTGTTCCGCGGCGGCGCGTTCTGCGGCGGCCTTCTGCTCGGCCGCGCGTCGTTCGGCAGCGAGTTTGGCTTCTTCCTTCTTCTTCTTGTCCTCGGCCTTCTTCTTGGCCACCAGCTTGGTGTGGACGCCTTCGACTTCACCCAGGCGCTTCTTCGCCGCGCTGACGGTTCCGGAGATCTCCTTTTCCCACCGGGCCTTCTCGGAGGCATAGACCACGGCCTGCGCGGTACCTTCCTTGACGTCCATGCCGGTCAGCGATTCCTTGGCCGATTCGCCGTCCTTGAGCACCGATTTCAGGTCGTCGATCATGTCCTCGGCGGATTCGATGCTGCTCGGCGGGGCCTTCGACACGGACTGCATCCGCTTCATGGCCGGTTCCACCGTGGCGGCGATGGTGCATTTTTTGGAACCGTCGAACAGTCCCTTGCCCTGCTCCTGGGCGGAATCCTGGGCCTCCAGGACGCGGTCGTAGTAGGGGTTGTTGGGGCTTTGCTTTTCCGCGACGGCAAATCCTGCCTTGGCCATCTCCGCGTTGACGAAGTTGCCGGCGGAGAACGCCGCCGCCATGTTCTTCCTGCGCTTGGGAGGCATGTCGTCGTCGTATTCCAGACGGACCTTCTTGCCCTCCGGCAGCATCGTCTTCAGGTGTTCGGTGGCCTGGTCACCGAGGCATTCGGCATCATCGCCGGCGGCCGGGGCCAGGACGTTGAGCAGATCAACCGTCTTTTCCTTGCCGTCGACGTCGGCGATGAAGGTATCGCCGTCGAGCACCCGGACGACGACCCCGCCGAATTCAGGGACGTGGTTGTCCTTGAAATTGATGCGGCAGCCGGCCAACGACGACGTGACGACGAAGACTCCGACGACAACGGCCGCGGCCCTCTTCAAGGGGCGGTTGTTCAAAAGCGATGGATCCACCATGCGCTGGCCTCCAGTGGGTTGCGGGTGGTGTGACCACGGGCCGTGGACTACCGAATGTAGTACCACGGACCGGGATAGGCCAAGGCCACCCAACAAGTACGACGGCGGCCCGGTGGGCCACCCGGATCTATCGTCCGAGGCGCGCCGATGGCGCTAACGGTTGCGGAGGGGCGGGGTTGGACCCCGTTTCCGCGCATCCCGGGCGTCGGAGCGGGGCGCAGCCGGGATGACATTCCACAAGGATTTTACCGTGGATCGACCGACAACCCCACATCGGCATGGTGCGCCGCCCTCAGGAGGCATGGGCCGGGGTGCTGAAGGCGGCCGCCGAACGCAGCGTGGCTTCCGCCTCCACGGGGTTGATCCGCGCCAGGGTCATCCCCGCGGTCAACAAGGCGAAGAGCAGACGGGCCCGCTCGTCGATCCGGGTTTCGGCCTGGGTGTCCGGCCCCTCCGGCGGGGCCTGATCCACGGCGGGCGCCGGCAGGTCACGGCGCAAGGCGGCAGCGAAGGCCCCGGTCACTTCGACCCGGTAGGCCTCCATGGCGGTACGCACCGCTTCGTCACGGCTGTTGCGTCCCGATGAGGCGGTGAGCAACAGGCATCCGCGCTGTGGGCCGACTTCCCCGCACACGGCATCGGCCAGGGAATCGAAGTAGGCGCCAAGCCCCGCGGCCCCGTCCCGGGCCGTGACCAGGACCTCGAGCCGGGGCCGGACCACCTGGTCCAGATAGCTCTGCACTGCCGCGTCGAAGAGCCCCCGCTTGGAGCCGAAGGCGTTGTAGATGCTCGAGCGGCCCAACCCCGTGGCCCGCTCCAGTTCGGGCATGGCCGCGGCATCGTAACCCGCGACCCAGAAGACGTCCCGGGCCGCTTGGATGACCTCATCCACGTCGAATGCCTTGCTCCGTGCCATGTGTCTCCTTCCGGCCCCGTCGAATCCCCCGGCATTGCGCTCGGGGTGAACTTCGCCTCAAAATGTTTATTTTGTATCGATCGTTCTAATATTATAGACCTATCGCAGTCAGCGATACCACCGACTTCAAGGGAGCAATTCCATGACTTCCAGTACACAGATCCAGCTCGCCCAGCGCCCCACCGGGTGGCCCGACCACGAGAACTTCCGCACCGCCGTCGTCGATCTTCCGGCATTGGGCGAAGGCGAGGTACGGGTCGCCAACGACTTCATCTCCGTCGACCCCTACATGCGCGGCCGGATGAACGACAACACCGGATCCTACATCCCCCCGTTCAACGTCGGCGAGGTCATGGGAGGCGGGGCCGTCGGCCGCGTCATCGAGAGCCGCGACGATTCGCTGGCCGAAGGCACCCTGGTCCTGCACGACCTGGGCTGGCGGGATGTCGCCCAGGGCCCTGCCGCAGGATTCCGCGCCGTACAGGAACTGCCGGGCCTGCCGGCGTCGGTCTACCTGGGCGCGTTGGGCATGACCGGCCTGACCGCCTGGGTCGGCCTGCTCGAGATCGCCTCCATGAAGGAAGGTGACACCGTCTTCGTCTCCGGTGCCGCCGGGGCCGTGGGGACGATGGTCGGCCAGATCGCCCGGCTCAAGGGCGCGGCCCGGGTCATCGGTTCGGCGGGCAGCCCCGAGAAGATCGAACTGCTGACCTCCAAGTACGGGTTCGACACCGCCTTCAACTACAAGGACGGCGATATCGCCGGCCAGCTGGCAGCAGCCGCCCCCGAAGGCATCGACGTCTACTTCGACAACGTCGGCGGCGAGCACCTCGAAGCAGCCCTCGGCACCCTGAAGACCGGTGGACGGGTGGCCCTGTGCGGGGCCATCTCGCAGTACAACATCACCGAGCCCGAGGCCGGCCCACGGAACATGGCCAACCTGATCACCAAGGGCCTGCGCCTGCAGGGCTTCACGGTCGGGAACTACACCGAGCACCTCCCGGCCTTCGCCGAACAGGCAGGGGCCTGGCTGGCGGCCGGGGAGCTCGTCTTCGACGAGACCGTGGTCGAGGGACTGGATCACGCGGTCGACGCGTTCCTGGACCTGATGCGCGGCGCCAACACCGGCAAGATGGTCGTCAAGCTCTAGCTGTACTGCCCATAGACGTTAGTTAAGCGGCTGATTGGTGGCTGGTTCCCGATTGC
>JAKDMV010000080.1 GCA_030452125.1 Micrococcaceae bacterium | reverse complement strand
CCCTGCGCGATCAGGTCCCCCAGTTCCCCACCTTCCACGAGGCCTACCTGGAGGCCCTGGCCCGATTCTCCTTCTGAACCGCGGTACCGCCCCGGGTCGAAACGCTAGCCCAACCCGGTTTCGCGCAGCGTGATGTTGATGCGCCCGGTCTCCACCCCGCAGCCGGCCGGGGCGGTCCCCGGGCGCATCCTGGTCACCCCGTGGTAGGCCAGCCGGGAGGGCCCGCCGAAGACGAAGAGGTCCCCGGAGACCAGGTCGATATCCTCATACGGTTTGTTCCGGTGCTCGGTGTTCCCGAAACGGAAACGGCAGGTATCCCCGATGGACAACGAGACCACCGGCGCCCGGGAGCGTTCGTCCCGGTCCTGGTGCATGCCCATGTGCGCGGCGTCGTCGTAGTGGTTCACCAGGGCGGTATCCGGGGTGTAGGCCTCCCCGGCCCGGGGATCGCCGGTGGCCTCGACCACGGCCTTGCGCCCCAACCTCACCAGCCAGTCGGGAACGTCCAGCACCCGGTTGCCGTTGACGTCCACGGCCTCGCGCGTGTATTCATAGGGACGCCAATGCCAGCCCAGGCAAACGGTTTTCACGCTCATCTCGTGTCCGCCGACCCGGGCCGAACGGATCGGCACCGGACCGTTGACCCACTCGTGGAAACGGTCCACGATCCACCGTTGCTGGTCCAGCCGTAGCCAGCCGGGCACCCAGATGGCCCCGGGGGCCAGCTCGCGGCGCGGCCGATGCAAGAGGTCGTCGCCGAACAGCGCCTCCCCGCTCATGCGGCAGCTTCCAGACCCAGCAAGGCCTTCTTGGCCTCCAGCCCACCGATGTATCCGCCCAGTGAGCCGTCGGTGCGCACCACCCGGTGGCATGGGACGACGATCGGCAGCGGGTTTCTGGCACAGGCCGAGCCCACGGCCCGTACCGCTTGCGGATTGCCCACCGAGTCGGCGACCTGGGCGTAGCTCAGCGTCCGGCCGTAGTCGATCCGCGGGAGGTAGCGCTGGACCTCGAGCCGGAAGCCGGCTGAGAGCGACCGGTCCAACTCCAGGTCGAAGTGCCGGCGGTTCCCGCTGAAGTACTCCTCGACCTCGCGGGCCGCGTCATCGAGCCGGGCCGTGCCACTCAGGATGCGGCTGCCCAGTCGTGTTGCCAGGGAGTCGACCACGGCGTCGAAGTCCTCCCGTTCGAACGCGACCCGCACCAGTCCCCGCGCGGTGGCAGCCAGCAGCAGCGGTCCCACGGGGCTGTCGACCCTCCGGTAGGCGACGTCGAGCAGCTCGGCTTTCTCGGCCCGTTCGGCCAGCTCCGCCCGCAGGGAGGCCAGGTGCGCCGTTTCAGCGGGGATTTCGGTGTTCATCTCAGGGTTCCTTCCCGGAAGGCGTCGGCCCCGTAGGTCCGGCGCAGGGTGTTCAGTCCGTCGGCGGCGGCACGACGCACGGCCTCGGCGGTACCGCCGATCAGCTCCGCAGTTTCGGTGTGCTTCAGGCCGCCGAGATAGTAGTAGGCCACCGCGAGTCGTTGACGGGTGGGGAGTTGCCCCACCGCGGCCCAGAGTTCCGGTTCGCCCGTCCCCGGGGTGCCCCACGGGGAGGTCTGTTCGGGCAGGTATGCGGCAGGAAGTGCCTGACGGGCGCGGGCACGGGTCACGTCGAGGGCCTTGCGGTGGGCGACGGTGACCAGCCAGGCCTGCATGTTCGTCTCGGCGTCGACTCCGGGCCAGGCCTGCAGGGCGGCCAGGAATGTCTCGGACCAGGCGTCGTCGGCATCGGCTCCGGGGCCCAGGACGGCACGGCACACGCGCAGCACGGTTCTGCCATGCCGTTCAACGACGGTTTCGAAGGCCTGTTTATTCTTCATCACCCTGTAGACGCCTGACAGTGGGGAAACGTGAGATCGCCCTTCCATCGTATTCCCCACCAGGGGGGGGAAGAACGGCGGCCCGTCATCCCTGTCCGGGACCCACGGTGACCACCGGCCGGTGCGCCTGGCCGGTTCCGGGAACCAGGTCCGGTCGCTGTCCGCCGCAGCCCGCCCGGGCTTCAAAGGCCCGGGCGTAACGCAGCAGCTCGACATCGCGGTAGTGGTTCGTTGCCAGTTGGAAGCCCACCGGGAGTCCGGAGCCGCTCAATCCTGCCGGGAGCGCCAGGACGGGCAGTCCGGTGGCCGAGAGCAGGGAGGCCGAGCGCATCCAGTCCAGGTACGACGTCGCTGCGGTTCCATTGATTGCCCCGGGATAGCGCTCTCTCGCGTCGAAGGGCAGGACCTGGGCGGCAGGGCTGAGGAAGAGATCGTAGCGGGAAAAGAAGTCGCGGGTGGCCGCGGCCAGGCGGGTTCTCGCGGCCGTGGCTGCGATGAGCTCGGTGGCGGTCAGCGACCACCCGGCGTCGACGTTCCAGCAGACCTCCGGTTTGATCCGGTCGCGGTGGCTTTCCACCAGCGGGCCCAACCCTGCGGCGAAATCGGTGGCCCGGGTGCGTTCGAACACCAGGTCGGCCCCGGTGAAGTCGAGGGACGCCTCCTCGATGATCGCGTCGGCCTCTTCGAAGTGGCGTAATTGGCTGTGCAGTACGTCCAGGACCTCGGCCTGTACCGGGACGTCGAGCCCGAAGTCGGGGCTCCACCCGATCCGCACCCCGCGCAGATCACCGGGATCCGCATCGCCAGGCGCTCCCCCGGCACCGCCGAAGATCCCGGCAAAGGAAGCCCCAGTCAGCGGTGCCGAGGGCAGGACGCGTTCGGAGGGGCCAGCGGTGGCCGCCATGAACAGGGCAATGTCCTCCACGGTTCTCGCCATCGGTCCGGTGCGCGAGAGCCACGCCCAATCGTTGTCGACGGCGGGCATCGGGATCACCCCGTGGGAGGGACGGAATCCGACGACGTGGCAGAACGAGGCCGGAATGCGTAGCGAGCCTCCCATATCGGATCCGTCCCCCAGGGGTTGGATGCCGGCGGCGAGGGCTGCGGCCACCCCACCGGAAGATCCTCCGGCACTAAGGGTGGGGTCGTAGGGGTTCGTTGTCGTCCCGAAGACCGGGTTGAAGGTATGCGAGCCCGCGGCAAATTCGGGGACGTTGCTCTTGCCTGTGGAGATCACCCCGGCGGTGTGCAACCGTGCCACGATGGGAGCGTCGATGTCGGGAACGTGCTCGGCAAACAGCGGAGAACCCTGAGTGCTGCGCATCCCGGCCACGTCGTGGGTGTCCTTATGGGTCATCGGCAGTCCATGCAACGGCGGCAGGTCGGCCCCGGAGAGCGTCAGCCGGTCGGCCGCATCTGCGCGATCCAAGGCTTCTTCTGGTGCCAGGGTGACCACGGCGTTGACCACCGGATTCACTGCGGTAATGCGGTCCAACTGGGATTGCACCGCTTCCCGGGCTGAAACGTCCCGACGGCGGATGGCACCCACCAGGGCGGTGGCTGACATCTGCTGGATTTCGTTCACAATTTCCCCGGTTTCGTGGTGGCTACCTCGACCTCCAGTCTCCACCGTTGACCGGCCCTCGGGAACACCCCGACGGCCGGAGCGGTGCCTCGGACTCCAATCCTTGGCCTGACCTGCGGCCCGGTGTCTTGGTACGAGCCCTTCGACGTGGCAGCGTATCCCCCATGACAGGCTTACCGCGGGACCGGAACACCGAGCCGTTGGGCCTCGGCGGCATCGCTGTTTTGGCCCTGTTGCTGGCCGGCAGCGTGCTGTTGGTTGCGGTCCCGCTGGCCGTCGGTCTCGGTGCCGCCGTGGCCATTCCCGGGTTGGGCGATTTCAAACCCGGTGTGTTGGCCTGGGGCGCCGTGATTTTGATCGGCTTCCTCCTGGCGTGGCTGGTGGCCGTTGAATTCGTGGAGTTCGTTCTGAGGTCGTTCCTTCCCCGGGATCTTCGGGTGGCCCGGGAAGCCTTGTCCCTGCTGGCCGGGCTGGCGGTCTTGACCGGTTTGTTCTCCCTCGTGGTGACCTCTACGTTGACCGCGCTGGTGGCTGCCGTGATCGCCTCCCTGGTGCTGTTCGCACTGAAACCGGTCATCGACCGGCTCGAGGCGAACGCGCCCCGGTAGCCTTCCGCGGTCATGCGGGCGGGTCCCCTTGGCCGACCGTCGGTTTAATGAGGGGGGGCCGATCCCCGAGGAGGGGATCGGCCACAGGAATCTGCTAGCTGGACCTACTTCTCCCAGCCGACGTTTTCCGGTTCTTCAACCTTCCATCCCGAAGGACCGAAGTTGGCCAGTCCCTTCTTCACGGCTGACATATCAGGCCCATTGCTCAGCGGCAGGGTCCCGAAGTGTTCCAAGGCCTTCGTTTCCGCCTTGCTGGCGAGCTTCAGCGCTTCGTCCTGATCGGCCACCGTGGTGACCTTCTTCATCATTTCGTCGACTTCGTCATCGCCCACGCCGGAGAAGTTGCTTTCGGAATCCGAGCAGTAGAGCTGGCAGGCCCAGGCGTAGCCGTAGGGGTCACCCTGGCTCCAGCGCATGATCACCACGTCGAAGGCACCACTGGAGAGGGTCTCGGAGAAGTCGGCGCTCTTCTTGTTGTCGATCTCCATCTTCAGCCCGGCCTTCTTGGACATCGACTGCTGGGCACGGGCCCGCGCATCGGAGATGGGGTCATCGCCGAAGTTCACGTATTTGAATTCCGCGACCTTGCCGTCCTTGGCGTAGTACCCGTCGTCGTTCATGGCCCAGCCGTTGTCCTCCATGAGCTGCTTGGCGGCGTCGACGTCGTATTCGAAGCCGTCCAGGTTGTCCACGTAGGTCGGCATCCAGGGGTAGAGCACCTCCGAGCCCGGAAGCGGCTCTTCCCAGTCCATTCCCTTATAGGCGATTTCCTGGAGCTGTTTGCGGTCGGTCGAGAGCGAGAAGGCCTTACGGGCGTAATCGTTCTCGAACAGCGGGCTGTCCTGCCCGAACGTGTAGACGGCGACGGAGCTGTCGAAGCCACGACGGAGCTGCACATCATCCATGTCCTTGATCTGCGCCAGGCGGTCGGCGGTGCCAATGCCGGTGGCGTCGATCTCGCCGTTCTGGAAGGCGTTGATGGAAGCCGAGGATTCCATCTGCTTATAGACGACCTTGTCCAGCTTCGGCTTCTCACCCCACCATTTCGGGTTGGGCACCAGGGTCAGCTCCGTTTTGGAGTGCTCATCGATCATGAAGGGGCCGGCCCGCAATTCGTTATGTGGATCGTTGACCCAGCCGGTCTTATAGAACTTTGCGTCCAGGTTCTTCGGATGTTCCAGGTCTCCGAAGAGCGTTTCATAGGGGTAGAACGACTTCTTGAAGGTGACGATGGCTTCCTTCTCGTCCTCGCCCTTCTTCACGCTCTCGATGTTCTCGTAGCCATCCGTGGCTGCGGGGTTGTATTTATCAGTTTTCCCGCTCTGGGTCTTCCACGTGGTTTCGAAGGCCTTCCAGGTGATCTGGTCCCCGTTGTTCCACTTCGCATCCGGATTCAACACGTACTTGACGGTCTCGGGATCTTCACTGACCAGCTCGGCCGAGAGCAGGTAGTCCTCATCGGGGCTGGCTTCCCCGCTTTCGGTGAAGTTCCACAGGGTCGGGGAGGTCCAATTATCGATGTCGCTGACATAGACGGAGTTGCCGTCGATGTTGAACCCGTTGAAGTTCGGGGGGATCTCGCCGATCGGCAGGGTCAGTGTCCCGCCATCCTTGACGTCGTCGCGGTCCTGCGGGTTGTTATAGAGCTGCCCGACCTCGGGCTGTGGTAGCGGATCGGTGTTGGGGGCGACACCGGCGGCCGGCTGCTTCGCCGCCGACTGATCAGCGCCATCGCTGCCGTCGCCATTATTCGCGCCACCACAAGCGGAGAGCGCGAAGACGGAAGCCGTCGCGGCGACCGCCAGGATCTTATTCATTTTCATAGTCGAAACTCCCATTCGGCTGGGGACCGGGTGGTCCCGGTCATCATTTGATTTCCATCGGAAAATGGCATGCGCGTTGCTGGTCCGTTTCCCCCTCTTTCACTAGATCCGGTTCCTCGGCCTCGCATACCGCGCGGTCGGCTTCCGGAAGCATCTTGTAGGTGGGACATCTGGTCCGGAAGCGGCATCCGGAAATCCGTTCGGTGGGGCTGGGAAGCTCACCGCTGAGCATGATGCGTTGGCGTTGGCGTTCCACCTGCGGGTCGGGGATCGGTGCCGCGGACAGCAAAGCCGCCGTATAGGGGTGGCGCGGCCGGGTGTAGATGCTCTCGACGTCACCGATCTCCACGATCCGGCCGAGGTACATCACCGCGACGCGATCAGCGACGTGGCGGACCACCGAAAGGTCGTGGGCCACGAACAGGAAGGAGACCCCGAGCCTGGCCTGCAAGGATTCGAGCAGGTTGATGACCCCGGCTTGGATGGAGACGTCCAACGCGGAGACCGGCTCGTCCAGGACCACGAGGGACGGTTCGATGGCCAGGGCACGGGCGATACCGATGCGTTGTCGTTGTCCACCGGAGAACTGCTCCGGGAAGCGGTCCACATGATCCGGGTTGAGCCCCACCAGGTCCATGAGGATACCGAGCCGCTCATTGATGGCCTTTTTGGTCCAGCCCTGTGCCTTCAGCGGTTCGGCGATGACGTCGTAGACGGGCATGCGGGGGTCGAGGGCGGCCATGGGGTCCTGGAAGACGATCTGCAGATCCGACCGCAGCTTGCGCCGCTGATGGGCGCCGAGTTCGGAGACGTCCCGCCCCATCAGGACGATGCGTCCGTTCATGGGTTGCTTCAGCTGCATGATCTCCAGCAACGTACTGGTCTTCCCGCAGCCGGACTCCCCCACCAGCGCCAGGGTTTCGCCTTGCCGGATATCCAGAGTGACCCCGTCCACGGCGCGGACGGTGCCGGTCTTGCGGCGGAGCATCCCGCTGGAGAGCTCGAAATGACGTTTGAGATCCTTGACTTCCAGCACGGTCGCGCGCTCTGCGCGAGCGACATTGGCCTCGCGTGGCGGAAGTTCCGGAATCGGGTAGACGTCGGTGTATTTGAGCCCCTGTTCGACGATTTCATCGGCGCGGATGCAGGCGGCATCGTGCGCGTTGGGACCACCATGGGTAACCAGCGCCGGTTCGGCCTCCGTGCATTGGTCCACGGCAATGGGGCACCGCTCCGCGAACGGGCAGCCGGGAGGAAGGATCACCGGCGAGGGCGGGTTCCCCTCGATCGGGACCAGCGGGCCCGAGGTGCTGCGGTCCGGACGGGGAACGGCGGCGAGCAAGCCCATGGTGTAGGGCATTTGTGGAGCATCGAACACGCTGTCGACGGTTCCGTGTTCCACCGGTTTGCCGGCATACATGACCATGACGTCGTCAGCCACGTTGGCCACGACACCCAGGTCGTGCGTGATCATGACGACGCCGGCTCCGGTCTCACGCTGGGCAAGTTTCAGGACATCAAGCACCTGGGCTTGGATGGTGACATCCAACGCCGTGGTCGGCTCATCGGCGATGAGGACCTTGGGGTCGTTGGCGATGGCGATGGCAATCATCACCCGCTGCCGCATGCCTCCGGAAAATTGATGCGGGTAGGCCTTCAGCCGCGCTGCGGGATCGGAGATCCCCACCAGGTCCAACAGTTCCATGGAACGCTTCACGACCTGCCCGCGGCTGAGGTCCTGATGCGTATCCAGGGCTTCGGCGATCTGCTGGCCGATGGTGAAGACCGGGGTCAGCGCCGACAAGGGATCCTGGAAGATCATGCTCATTTCAAGGCCACGCACCGAGGACATCTCGCGGTCGTTGAGCCGGAGCAGTTCACGCTCATCGAGCCGGACGGATCCGCCGACGACGGCCGAGTCCGGGAGCAGCCCCATGATGGCCAGCGAGGCGGCCGACTTTCCCGACCCCGATTCGCCGGCGATGGCCAGTGTCCGGCCGGGCAGCAGGTCGAAGGAGACCCCTCGGACCGCCCTCACCGGCCCGGCTTCGCTGCCGTAGCTGACCGTCAGGTCCCTGACGGAAAGCACGGGTTCCGTGGCGGATTCCCGCGTATCGCCCAGTTCTGCGGGGTGGGTCATGGTCATGCCTTGCCTCCGGATTCCGATGAGGGGTCCAGGGCGTCCCGTAGGCCATCCCCGATCTTGGTCATGCTGTAACACAGCGCGAGCAGCAGCAGCGCAGGGGTCAGGAACATCCACGGGGCGGTCATCAGGGTCGCCGATCCTGATTTGATCAGCACGCCGAGGGAGGTGTCCGGAGGGGTGATCCCGAAACCGATGAAGGACAGGCCTGTCTCCGCTTCAACCGCATAGACGACACCGAGCACGGTGTGGATGATCAGGATCGAACCCAGGTTGGGGATCATGTGCCGCCAGAGAACGGTCAGCGGCTTCACCCCCATGTAGCGGGCGGCGGCGACATATTCACGGTCGCGGAGTGATTGGGCAATGGAGCGAAGCACCCGGGCGTAACCGATCCAGCCGAAGAGCATCAACGCGAACGTCAGCCAGATCCAGCCGCTGGTTCCCGAGGACTTGGAGACCATGATGGCCAGCAGGAAGAACGTGGGCACGACCAGGAGCATGTCGAGGATCCAGGTCCCTACCGTTTCGAACCATCCTTCGACGTAGGCGATGGCCGCCCCGACGAATGCCGCGATGACGGTGATGCCGATCGAAGCGATGAAACCGATCATCAGGGATCGTCCCAGCCCCCGGGCCGAGAGGACGAACAGGTCTCCACCGACGATGTCGGTGCCGAGCCAGTGTTCGGCGCTCGGCGGTTGCTTGAGATTCAGGAAATCGGGTTCGTCGTAGTCCCACTCCGTCAGATATTTGGCGAAGACCGCGTAGATGATCATCAGCAGCACGATGGCCACGCCGATGACTGCCTGCTTATTGCGGCAGAAGCGACGCAGGATCAGCCGGTGCTTCGAGGTGCGTTTGACCGTGGTCCGGACTTCGCTGTCCTGGTTGGAGAGGTCGATGCTCGCGTTGGTAGTCATGGGGCCCCTTAGGAGATCCGGATCCGGGGATCCAGGAAGGCAACGAATATGTCGGCGAGGAGAAGTCCCGCGCAGGTGGCGACGCCACCGAGGAAGGCGACGGCAACGGAACCGTTGATGTCGTTCTTGGAGAGGCTTTCGATGAAGTACAGACCGGCTCCATGGATGGCGAAGATCTGCTCGACGAACAGTGCGCCGGTCACCGTACCGGTGATCGAAAACGCGATGCCGTACGCGGTGGGGATCATGGAGGTCCTCAGGGCATGACGGCGAATGGCCACGTTCTGCGGGACGCCTTTGGCCCGGGCGGTCCGCACATAATCAGCGTTCATGGTGTCCAGCAGATAGGTGCGTTGGGTGAGGTGGAAGCCCACGTAGCCCACCAGGGTCAACACCAGGGTGGGGAGGAACAGGTGTTGCATGTAACTGAAGAACGTGCCGTCCCCCAAACCGGTCACGGCAAACCAGTGGAGATCAAATCGCTGTTGCAGCATCAGATACATCAGCACGACCAGTAGTGCCAGAACGAAGGACGGCATGACCAGGAAAACGGCACTGACCGAGTTCGTGACGTGGTCGAAGGCCTTGTACTTGCGGATGGCCGCCCGGACGCCGATGGCGATGCCGATGATGATGGCCAACGCCGTGGAGATGGTGACCAGTTGGACGCTGACCCAGGCCCGGTCCCAGATGACCCCGCTGACGGGCTCCCCCACCGGGCTGTATCCCCAATTCCAGTGGAGCACGATGTCGGTGAGCCAATTCCAGTACCGTTCGAAAATCGGTGTCTGGTCGTTGATGCCCGCATAGTCCAACGAGGCGTTGATCGATGCTGCAGGGGGTTGAGGCCGGAGGGCCATGTAGTTGGAGCGTGGATCCAGGAACCAGGACGCCAGGAAGTAGACCCCGCTGGTTGCCAGGAACAACATGACTGTGTACGAAGCGAATCTTCGGGCAATGAATTTCAGCAAACGTGGTTCCTCTGGAGCTAGTGGGCCGTGGACCCCGGCGTCGACTCTGACGTCCGGAACAAAGCCCTTGACCTCCACCACCCTGCCAAGGATGGGTGACCTGTGTCACGCCCTCTGAAGCAACAATTTCATAACGGGTTCTTGCGAACCATTCAAACGAATTGAATACACCATGACTGAACTCGTGCCATAAATCGGGTTTGTGTCATGGTTGTAAATAATTGATCTCAACCCTGCGCTGACTTTGCATCTTGTCTAAAAATCTCGGTGGAAAGCCGGTGGAATCGACTCCGCCCGGAAGTCTTCGGTCCACGAAAGAACCCCTGGATCCCTCCAACGAGAGGACAAGAAACCAGGGGTTCTTCGTGATGTCCAGCTAGGAACGCGGCACGGCTCCAGGAATCGGCGGGACCACTGGCGGCAGTCCACGGTCCGGTGTCATCCGGCGTTTCTTCTGTGCGTCCTGCTCATCGAGCGGGACGGTGAACGGCTGGATATCGCCCTCGCAGACGGTGCCCTTGGCCGGCAATTCGCCCGTCAGGAGGTAGGAATCCACGGCACCCGTCGCACACGTCGACGTCCCGTAGGCCGTGTGTCCCCAGTTGGTACTGGAGAGCAGGCGGCTCTTGGGCAGCAACGAGGCAGCGTTGACCGCCCCGTCGTAGTTGGTAGCCGGGTCCCAATAGTTGCCCACGACGAGGACCGGGTTGGCCGTGTCATGATCGAAGGTCCCCCGGTAGGAGTCCTCGTCCTGAGCGGTCCACGTCGAGTTCGCGCACGGGGCGGATGACCAGGTCCACATCGGCCCGAAGTCCGGAGCCAGGATCTGCGCATAGTCGGCGTAGTTCGCCCAGCTCCCGGCTCGGTACGGGTTGATCCCATCGGTACACAACACCGACTGGAAGGCCTCCGGGGCATTGCTGTAGGGGAAGGCCCAGCCTGCGGACTTCCCCATGCGTTGTTTCGCCTTTGCCGCCTCGTCCGCCGCCTGCTCCTCCTCGGTGATTCGCGCAGCCAGATCCTTGCGTGCCTGAATCTGACGCTTGGCCAGTGCACTGCCCTGCGCGCCCGGCTCGGCCATCAGCGCGGATACCTGGGCAAGTAATCCATCCACGGTTGCCCCGGCATCGGGTGCATATAAGGAATTCAGCATCAATGACGTCAACATCGCGTAACTGAGCTCGAAGGTTTCGCCTTCGGCGCTGACGACCAACGGCTCCTTCTTCAAGGACTTCACAATGGCCTGATAGACCTTGGCAGGGTCTCCGTCCGCAGCCAGCTGGCAGTAGTCCTCCCCTGCGGTTTTGCAGCGCTTGAGGATTTCCTTCAATGCCTTGGAGGCACCCTGGCCGGATTTGATGCGTTGGGTCTGCGGGAGCGCCTTGTTCCACTTCGTGCCGGCCCAGCCTTCCGGGTCTAGTACACCGTCGATGACCACCGCACGGACCCGGTCGGGGAACATGTTGGCGTAGACATTGCCCAGGTAGCTGCCATAGGAGAAACCCAGGAAGCTGAGCTGTTCATCCCCGACCATGCGCCGAAGCAGATCCATATCCCGGGCCACCTCGGCAGTGGACATGGATTCAGAAAGCGGGGTTCCCGTGGTCGCGCAGGCCTGGCCGAACGCCTCGGAGGAGCTGATGTAGGCCTTCTTTTCGGACTTGGTGACCGGGAAGGCGACGTTGAAGCCGCTCAAGTCCGCGGATTGCTCCCCCATGTTTTCCCAGCAGGCCACATTGTCACTGAAATTGGTTCCACGGGGGTCGAACCCCACGACATCGAAACGCTGGCGAAGTTCGGGACTGAGGAAGAAATCCGCCGAAGCAGCCATCTGTACGCCGGAGCCGCCCGGTCCTCCGGGATTGAGGAACAAGGTTCCCAGCTTTTCGTCCTTGCTACCGGTGGCTTCCAGCCTCAATGCGGCGACGTCGGTCGTTGGTCCGTCCGGCTTGTCGTAGTCCAACGGCATCGGAATATTGGCGCAGTCGGCACCTTTGGCGATGTCGGCGCAGTCGAACCAGTCGGCTTTGGGCGTGGCCACACGGTCGACCTTTTGGGTCTCCGTTTTCTGTGATGGGACCTGCGGGAGAGCCATCGTTGAGGTCGGAAGCGGGGTCACCGCCGTCGCGGCACCAGCAGACGCCGGGGCGATGAGCAGGAGTGCCGCCCCCAGAAAAGCGCAGGGGCCGGCCCAACGGCGGGCGGTCACTGGGCACATCCCGTGGGTAGATGACGGATCGACGCTATCGGGGGTGTCTTGTGTTTATATTCCATGCAGTCAGGCTATGGACGACATCAACAAGAGGGCAAGATAAGTTGGAAACTTATACACTAAATCTGTGATGACATTTCATTGACAGCGAGTGCAGCCTGAAGGGCCCCTCTCGAACTGCTGGCATTCGTTCCCGCAAGGACCCTCCTAGTGCCCCACGCGCGTATCCTCGAGCCTGGATCCAGAAACGTTGAAGTAAGTATTTCGGCAAAGCCCTTGGCTGCCTTCTGGATGATCCATGGTTTGAGCGCTGAAATGAAAGGAGACCTTGGATGCCTGAATGGGTCATGATGGTGCTGTTCCAGATCGGCGTGTGTTTCTTCGCTGGCATCACCCTGGCGTTCTTTTCTTACCGCGCCTATAAGGGCCGTTGGTCCTGGTTCCTCACGAATCAGCCCTTCATGGTGCCCGTCGGCAGATACTGGGGACTACTCACGTGCGCGTTATGGGCAGTCTGTTCATTCTGGGTAGGTGTGGCCGGAAGCTACATCGTGTGGTTCAACTATTACCACGTAGACATGTCGCCCATGGGGAGCTTCTTGCTCACCGTGCCGGTCATCGTGATCGTTGGTGGGGCCGGAACGTTGTTCTCGTGGTGGCTGCCCAAACGGTGGCGCCCGCAGTGGCTGCTGGACCTCGACCGTCAGTATGGCGGGAGTCAAAACACGCCGTATGAATTCCCACATTGACACCATCAATCTTCCCGGAAGGAGCACCACTGATATGGGCTCTTTGAACGCCGGACCGTTGAGGCTACTCCCACCCTCCGGGTGGTCCGCCACAGAGCCGTTGGTAGGAACCGACGCTGTGGTGCTTGCCCCCGCACCACCGGAGGGGGGCTTTTCGTCCCAACCTCGTCGTCCACTCCGAAGAATTCGCTGGCAGCCAAG
Organism: Micrococcaceae bacterium; assembly: GCA_030452125.1. GTDB lineage: Bacteria > Actinomycetota > Actinomycetes > Actinomycetales > Micrococcaceae > Arthrobacter_H. Next base: position 1,292 of record JAKDMV010000080.1, on the reverse strand, counting down.
CGAAGCTATCGACCGTAACCCTGGCCGGCCACCAGGTGATGCTGGCTGAATATCACCTCATCGATGTCGATACCTGGGACGTGCCGGTTCCGGATGGCCGACGGTTTGAGTACGTTCACCGGTTGGGTGGGGGCCTGCTCCACTGCATCCAATACAGCACCGTCATCAACGGACTGGCCGCACATCTCACGTTGACTTCCACCGAGGCTCAATTGGCAGGTCTTGACGCCGCTTTCCTCGACTGCAACGACACGGTCAAGGTGGCAGCATGAGCAGAATCCCGGACCGCGAGCCACGACTGGACGCGACCGCAACCAGCCGCTCTGGTGTGCCCCGTGAAGAACTCTCGGGGTTGGCCATCCGTCAGCCCTACCGCAGCGCAGGCCCTTGGCTGTCGCTCGATGCCCAACGGCTGGTCGGTCTGCTGGGACCACGTTCCAAAGCAGGGATCGCTGATGATGGTGACTCCTTGATCAGCCTAAGTGGTGGCTTGGGTGCCTTCGAACGACGAGGCCAGCAGGAAGCCATCGGCGAACTCGTCTCCGCGGAGCTGGCTACCCAGGAGGGAAAGCTCTCCAGCGGGGGCTTGGTGTGCACGACCCCGCTACGCCAGAATGCCTCGTCCTGGCGCATCACCACACAGTTGCGGGGTCGTACATCAGTTCTGCAACTCTGGTTCGGGACCAACGAACGCGTCCTGTTGCTCGCAGGCCCCTCGGCCCATCAGCAACTTCAGGCCGATCCCGAGCTGGCAGCTTTCTCGTCTCACGCGCAGTTGGACTACATTGCCGCAGACGAGACCGCGGCCGTGGTCACTTCCTGGCTGGGTCTCGGCCCCTCCTGGTTCCGCCAGGAATCGGTTTCCATCAGTCGAATCGTCTACGACCAACGAGCTCTTGCCAACGATACCGATATCGCCAGGCCCGACGGTGTCACCCCGGAATTATGGGAGAGCCCGTGGTTGGTGTGGCAAATCGAGCAGCAGGGCGGCCAGCCGTCGACGTTCGTCAACGCCTCGGCTGCCGGCCACTATCAGGTACGTGCTGATTCTGGCCGGGCACTTCTCGAACGCGTTCCCGCCCGCAACGTGTACCGTCATCTGGTTAAACTGTTCTCCATGGATCAGACCGGCCTGAACGTAGGATAAGGCCAGAACCACACAAGAACCCGCGTCCCAGGACCCCTCCCATGGATCGTTTGACCCCCGAGCAGCGCTCCGCTCAGATGTCGCGCATCCGAGGTACCAACACGCGTCCCGAACTCGTTGTACGCCGGTTGGTCCACCACGCCGG
>JAKDMV010000185.1 GCA_030452125.1 Micrococcaceae bacterium | reverse complement strand
ACGTTTCGGGGTCACCCTGCACAACGAGTCCCTGCTCATCGGCGTCGAACTCTGAACTCGCTGCTCGAAGGTCTTCCGGTGGCCCGGAAAGTGGATCGGTGCCCGGTCCAGGAGGCGGGTTGCTTAGCTGATGATCACGTCGGACTGGTCGCCGTAGACGGTCGCGCTGTGCTTGCCGTCTTGGGTGGCCGCGATGATTCTGCCGATTTCGGGGAAGTCCACTCCGACGTTGTCCAGCATTTCGGCCGCGATCAAGTGCAGATCTCCCTCGGGGTCGGCCCTGGCCGCGAGATGGTTGTCCACGTAGAGGACGATGGTTCCCCGCTCGGGGCCTTCCACACGCTCAATCATGTTGTATGGAGCGGCGAAGCCTTCGAGGCTGTGTGCGCCTTCGTTGCTGAGCCAACGGTTCAAGGCGGCCTCGGCTACGGCCTGTTCCATGTAGGGCTCGTCCGGCGGGGTGAAGCTGGGCTGCGCCCAGAGCCGTTCCGGCGTGCCGGTCTCGGTGGAGGGGGCGGCGGCGTTGCATCCGGCGAGTGCGATGGCTGCGACGAGGAGTGGGGCGGCGGTCTGGCCCTTGAGGATGGCGGGTCCTTTCTGCGGTGGTGAATCGGCGTCCAGTCTAGGGGACCGGCCCCGAACTACGGCGGCCGGATCGACTACTTCGCGTGCGGTGGCTACGACCGCGTACACGGCAGCTGCCAACGCGACGATTTCAAAGAGTTCGAGCATTTCCGATGGCACGGTGCCGATCGGATCCCCGGCGCACGACACGGGTGGGGTTCGGGCACGAGGAAATTAAGATTTCCTCCCCGTGCAAGTCATCGTGGACTTTTAGGGCTGATCTGACGCATTATTGAGGCATGGAACACGAGACAAGCCTGGAACACGCGATGGATCTGGCCGAAGGCAACATGAAGGAAGCCAAGCGTTTGCTCGACCAGGGCAAGAAGGCCCATGCCGCCGGGGAGATCACGGACGAACGGATGGCCTCGCTGCAACGCCTCTATGACACGGCGCATGAGGACGAGGGGCGCGCCCGCCGCGACACCTGAGTCGACGCGAGCAGGTGGGCGTGACCTTGAATGGCGGGGGCACCCCGGGGCGACCCGGTGGTGCCCCCGCCATTGATGTGCCCGGCCCCGGAGGCCACGGGCCCGCCCGCGCTACCGGCCGGTGGCTTCCAGCGGGCTGAAGACCGGGGACCGGCCAGGGGCGAAGACGCCCACCGTGGCCGCAGGTATTTCAACCCAATGCCGTTTGCTCCAATGCAGTTCCAGCGGTTCGGAGGCCACCAACTGGGCATCGTCGGGCAGCATCTCCAGTTCTCCGGTACCCGCGCCGAAGCCGACGCCGACATGCAGGGTCATCGGCCCGAAGGAGTGGTAGAGCGAGGGGGCCCGGACGGTCGTGGCGTCGGGGCTGACCCAGCGCAGGACGTAGAGCCGTTCCCCGTCCGAGGTGGCGATGGTGGCGCGGAACGGTTCGGCCAGGCCCCGGTCCCTCCGGGCCTGTTCGACCCGCAGGATCATCCGGGTCAGCGCCTGCACGGGGTCCGTGGCCAGCCCGTAGGTCAGGGCGAGGAAGAAGCAGACCTCGGTATCGCTGTTGCCCCGGATGAAGGGGTAGAGCTCCGGGTCCACGTCGAAGGTCAGTTCACGTTTGACCGCGCTGAACCCGTTGATGTCCCCGTTGTGCTGGAACATCCACCCGGCATGGACGAAGGGATGGCAGTTGTCCTGCGCGATGGTCCCCCCGGGGGCGGCCCGCACATGGGCCAGGAAGCACCCCGAGGAGATCTGCGCCGCCAGATGGCGGAGATTCCGGCTGTCCCAGGCGGGTGTGATCTCCCGATACTGCCCCAGCGTGCCGTTGACGCCCGACCAGGCCAGCCCGAACCCGTCCCCGTTGGTGGGGAAGGCATGGTCGCGGAACTGGGAGGAGATCTCCAGCGAAGGCAGCTGGAGATCCCGGGCAAGCAGGCTCTGGTCCAGCAGTGAGTGGTTGGGCCTGGTCAGGACGGTATCGAGGGTGATGGGCGAACCCATGTAGGCAATCCAGCGGCACATGGCCACCTCCGCAACTGGTTGGTCAGGCCAGTCTGGACCCGGACCTCCGTCCAGGCAACAGGCGGGGTGGCGGGGTGCTTAAATAGCGACGACGGCTGGCCCGGGGGGAGCCCGCGGCGGGGGATGGGCCGGGGGGAGAGGGGAGCCCGGGCCGGGGCCGGGAAACAGGCGCCCGGGTAT
>JAKDMV010000079.1 GCA_030452125.1 Micrococcaceae bacterium | reverse complement strand
CCGTAGGCCCAGTAGTAGGGCGACAGCCCGTGCAACCATTCCAGTTCCGGATTCTGGTTGCCGATGGCGTTGAAGGCGTATCCCAGCACCGCCACCACGGCTCCGACGCCGATCCCGTGGATCCGCCGCCCCCCGATGGCCCCGCCCAATAAGGCGAAGGAACCGTTGAAGAACACCAGCAGGGCGAACATCAGCACCCCTGCCACGGCATGGCCGGCGTCGATCCCCAGTTCCGAGGGCCCCTTGAGGATCAGCAGCACGGCCAGGATGAACAGGTGCAGGAGCAGGATCCTCATGACCAGCGCCGCGGCCCGTTCGAGGACCAGCTGGCTGCGGGTCACGCCGTGGGCCAGGGTGAGTTCGAGCAGGCCCGATTCCTCATCCCCACCAATGGCAGCCGCCCCGGCGCCGACGGCCATGATCGTCATCAGCAGGAAGCCGATCAGGCCGAAGACGGTCGCCTGGGTGTAGCCCGGTCCGCTGGTGATCTGGCCGTAGTTCAACGCGTCGACGAGTTCGGGGGGCAGGGACTGGATCATTTGCTTGATCTGCTCGCTGCCCCCGATGGACGGGTAGAGCGGCAGATACAGGCCCATCACCGCCAGCATGGCCAGCGCCCAGATGAGCATCGAGGCCTTCGCATCGATGAGCGCCTTGGAGAAGAGCGGAAGGACTCGCGGACGGCTTTGCCGGCCGCGGTGCAGGGCGGTGGCGCTCATGAGGTGGTCCTTCCGGCGCCGTGGTGCCCGTCGGTGGTTCCCGGGGTCCGGTACAACCCCAAGACCACCTCTTCCAGATCCGGTTCCTCCACGGCCAGGTCCACGGGCCGCAGCCGGGGCAGGAGGTCCACCAGCTCAGCCACCGGACCGGACCACGTCGCCGAGGCCTGGCACACCGGCCGGCCGTCGCCGTCTTGCATCTGCTCCAGCCGTAACCCGTCGAGGCCTTCCAGCGCCCCCAATAGCCCCCGCACCTGGTCGACGGGCAGCGGGGTTTGGATGCGCAGGCGGCTGGTGGCTCCCTCGCGTAGTTCGGCGACCGTGGAGGTCGTGGCAATGGCTCCTTCGCGCAGGATCGCCACGGTGTCTGCCGCCTGTTGGATCTCGCTGATGACGTGCGAGGAGAGGAAGACCGTTTGCCCGGCTTCGCGTGCTTCGGCGACCAAGGACAGGAATTCTTGTTGCATCAGCGGGTCCAGTCCGCTGGTGGGTTCATCGAGGATGAGCAGTTCGGGTTCGTGCATGAAGGCCTGGATGATCCCGAGCTTCTGCTTATTGCCCTTGGACAGCCGACGGGTCTGCCGATCCAGGTCGAGCCCGAGGCGTTCCGCCAGCCCCTCGACCCGGCCGGAGGCGACGGGCCCGCTGATGTCCTCGAAGTGGCGCAATAGCCGCCGTCCGGTGGTCCTGCCCTCGAGGATCAGTTCCCCGGGCAGGTAGCCGATGCGTCGTCGGAGGTCCGGACCGGCCTGGCGCGGTGGGACGCCGAGGACACCGAGGTGTCCGGCGCTGGGCCGGATGATGTCCAGCAGGCAACGCATCAGCGTGGTCTTTCCGGCGCCGTTGGGCCCGATGACCCCGAACACGGATCCGCGCGGGACGGCGAAGTCGATACCGTGCAGGACCTCGTTGTTTCCGTAGCTCTTGTGCAGTCCAGTGACTTCAATGGCGTGGCCCATGACCGTCCTTTTCTTCGAGCGTGGTGGCGGCTTCCCGCGTAGCGTCAAGGAATGCGGAGTCCGTATACAACGGATGCGTATAAAGGTCGACGGCGGGGACCGCGAGTCGGTCGATGGCTTCCACACCGAACCCCTGCTGGCCCAAACCACGGGCGACATGGCGACCCAGGACCAGCAGGCCCAACGACTGGGTGACCATCAGGGCGGCAGTGGCTTCGGGGTCCCCGACCTGGCGCATAGTCCCGGCCCGGGCGCCGTCCTGGAGGATCTGCAGAGTCAGGGAGAAGTAGGCGTCGAAGAGGGAGTCCCCTGCCTCCGAATCCTCCACCACCGCTCGTCGGATATAGGCGAGCTCACGTTCATATGCAGCGGGGTTGGCCAGATATTCGGTCAGTGCGTCACGCAGCTTGGCGGGGTCTTGGGACTTGGCGGTGGCCGATTCATGGGCCGTTTCCAACACGTGGGTATCGCAGGCCCGGCGCAGCCCCTCCTTGGTGCCGAAATAGTGGATGACCAGCCCTGGGGAGACCTCGGCGGCGGAGGCGATGTCGCGCACCGTGGTCCGGGAGAAGCCGTGCCGACCGAAGAGGGTGATCGCGGCATCGCGGATCCTGGCCCGGGTCGTGACATCACCATCAATTGAACGCATGTTTAAGATACTAAACAACGGTTCAGCATAGTCAAGGGTCGGACGCTGCACGCACGCAAAGGAGGCGGCCCCGCAGTGGGGGGCCGCCTCCTTTCGTCAGGGAATGAGCCTAGGCATTCACTGCCTGGCATGCTCCCTTCCATGCCTCCCAGCCGGCATAGCTGCCGTCGAGCTCGATGACGTCGTGACCGGCACGGCGCAGGGCGCTGGCGGCGACCGAGTTACGCACCCCGCTCTGGCAGTAGGTCACGATGGTGCCCGAGGTCGGCAGCTCGTCCTGGTGCCACAGGACGCGCCCGCCACTGAGCTGTTCGGAGCCGGGGATGTGGCCCTCCGCGTGTTCGGTCTTATTGCGCACATCGAGCACGAGTGCCGCGTCGAAGCCCTCGAGTTCCTCTGGCTGGAGCAGCGCCGGGGTATGCATCGGCAGCCCCTCCAGGCCGGTGACGTAACCGGCGACCCGGTCGATCCCGACCCGCACCAGGTGGTCCCACATCTCCTGGGCTTGATCCTGGGTGTCCGCCAGCAGAACCAGTGGACGCTCATCGGTCTCCGGGTCCACCGCCCAGGCGCCATAGCTGGCAATCTTCTGACCAGCGGGGATGTTCAGCGAGTGGTCCACCGTGCCCTGGTGCACCTCGTGGTGTGATCGGGTATCGACGAAGCTCACCGTGTCCAGTTCGAGATCGCGGCGAACGTCGTCGGTGGAGAGCTCCTCCAGGGCGGGGCGTTCGCCCAGCATCGCCGGGCCATCTCGGTTTTCCCGCTTCATCCGACCGAAGTAGGCATGGGCATCGGGCTGGCCGTTGAGCAGCTCGTGAACGAAACCCTGCTCGTCATTAGCGGCAATGTACGGTCCCCACCAGGAGTAGAGGCGCTCATACCCGACGGTGGTCGCCGGGACCGCACCGAGGGCCTTGCCGCAGGCGCTGCCCGAACCATGGGCCGGCAGGACCTGGACGTAATCCGGTAGGGCCAGGAACTTCTCGCGCAGGCTCGTGAAGATGAGGCTGGCCCCTTCGAACCGGGTATCCACTCCTCCGGCTGCCTCGTCGAGCAGATCCGGCCGGCCGAGGTCCCCGACGAAGACGAAGTCCCCGGAGAGCATGAAGCCGGGCTGATCGGAGAAGGCCCCGTCGGTCACCAGGAACGAGAGGTGCTCCGGGGTATGCCCGGGGGTATGGGAGGCGGTGAGCTTGATGTTCCCGACGGTGATGTCATCGCCGTCGTAGAGCCGGTTGGCCTCGAAGTCATATTGCCAGTCGGGGCCACCTTCGCCGGAAACATACATTTCGGCCCCGGTGGCAGCGGCCAGTTCACGGGTACCTGAGAGGTAGTCGGCGTGGATGTGGGTTTCGGTCACCGCGACGATGCGCATGCCGTTTTCCGCCGCAAGGTCCAAATAGGTCTGGATGTCCCGGCGGGCGTCGACCACCACGGCCTCGCCGTTGCGCTGACAGCCGATGAAGTAACTTGCCTGCGCCAGATCTTGGTCGTAAATGCGCTCGAGTAGCATGCGATCTCCTTCGCGTGATTCGATACCCCGGGGGGTATTGGTTTCATGACGACAATAATACACCCGGGGGTATTTCTCAACCAATGGGTCCCCGGCGTCGAAACTGTTTTAGTAGTGCGTAGGGGTGTTTCAGGCGGGGATGGGGTGATGGGTTTCCTTCAGCCGGGCGGCGACGACGATCGCCGTGAGTACGCTCAGGATCGCTGCCATGACGACCGCGGCCTGCAAGCCCAGGGCGTCGGCCACCAGGCCTCCCGCGATTGCACCCACCGCGTAGCCCGCATCACGCCAGACCCGGTAGACCCCCACGGCCCTCCCCCTCCAGGCTGGATGGGCAACGTCCCCGACAACGGCCAGCAGCGTGGGGTAGACCATCGCGGTTCCGACCCCCAGCAGCGCGGCCGCTGCCGCCCAGATGCCGAACCCGTCTCCGGCGGCGATGACGGCGAGCGCAACTCCTTGGACGGCCATCCCCCAGACCACCAGCTGTTTGCGCCCGATCCGGTCGGACAGTGCTCCGGTGACTAGCTGCCCAAGGCCCCAGACGCCCGGGTAGATGGCGAAGAGGAGTCCGATCCGCCCGTCGCTGAGGTGAGCCGTGGCGAACAGTAGGGGGAAGACGCCCCAGGAGAGCCCGAAGTTCAGGTTGTTCACCAACCCCGCCCAGCTGGCCGAGGAGAGCGAGGGGTCCTTGAAGCTGGTCAGCTCGGCGATCCGCCGGCTATCCAGCTGCGCGTCCACCCGGGTGGGGCCCGCAGACCGTGCCGTCGCCTGTTGTTCTGCTTCCAACCGGGAGTGGCCCTTGGTTTCACGGACGAACAGGCCGGTGAGCACGAGCCCGAGGGCCGTATAGGCGATCCCGAGGAGGAACGGGGCGGGACGCAAACCGAATTGTTCGGCCAGATGCCCGGTCAGCAGGGAGGTGATGGCCACGGCACCGTATCCCGCCGCTTCGTTGAACCCCATCGCCAGGCCTCGCCGGTTCGGTCCGATCAGGTCGATCTTCATCACCACGGTGGTGGACCAGGTCAGGCCCTGGTTGACGCCCAACAGGATATTCGCGGCCACGACCCATCCCCAGCTGGGAGCCAGGATGAGCATCAAGGGGACCGGGACGGCGAAAAGCCAACCTATCATCAGTACTGGTTTGCGCCCGTGACGGTCCGAGAGCGTTCCGGCGAACCAGTTGCTGACGGCCTTGGCGATGCCGAAGGCCGCGACATAGGAAAAGATGAACGTGTACCCGGAGAGGCCGAACTCGGCGCCGGCGAGCAGGGGCAGCACCGTTTGCTGCTGGCCCACCATTCCACCGACGAGGGCGTTGACCGCCACGAGCAGCACGAACTGCGGGGCATTCGCCCGCAACCCCAACACGGGGATCCTCGCGCCGGACTTTTTCTTCATGCGGGACTTCCCTTCGGTCGGTGTCAGGCGGTTCGGCGAGAGCCGCTTCAGCGGCCCGGGTTTCAGGCTTGCTGACCCTGCTGCTCCAGTTGGGAGCGGACGGTATCCATATCGAGTTCCTTCACGGCTTCGATGACCTTTTCCAGCTCCTTCCCTGGCAGGGCACCCGGCTGACTGAATACGAGGATGCCATCACGGAAGGCCATCAGTGTCGGGATGGAGCTGATGCCCGCGGACGCCGACAGGGCTTGTTCGGCCTCCGTGTCGACCTTTCCAAAGAGTACGTCGGCATGGTTGTTCGAGGACTTCTCGTAGGTGGGGGCGAACGAACGACACGGTCCGCACCAGGCCGCCCAGAAGTCCACCAGGACGATGGGGTTCTCTTGCAGGGTTTTCTCGAAGTTCTTTTCGGTCAGGTCGATGGTGGACATGTTGACTCCTTTTCGTGGTGACGGTGGTTCCGTCGAATAGTTAGCGGGAGGTCGTGATGACGGGCTCTTCGTTGGAGGCGAGGAAGCGGGCCTTGCACGAGGGAATGAGGTACCTGCAGGCCACCGCGGCCACCGCCAGTACGACCCCGAGAATGCCGACCACCAGGTTGGCCGGGGCCGGTAGCTCCTGGACCAGGACGAACACGCCCATGGCCAGGACGAACACCCCAAATCCCTTGCGCAACGCGTTTTCGGGGATCCTGCCGGCCAGCCGCGAACCGACCAGTGAACCCAGGATCGCTGCGGCAGTCACCCCCGACACCAGGGCCCAGTCCAGGGAGATGGTGGTCAGGTACCCGCCCAGTCCGGCGAAGGACTTCAGGGCGATGACCACCAATGAGGTGCCGACGGCCACGGGCATGGACAGCCCGCCCATCAGCGCCAGCGCGGGAACGACGAGGAATCCGCCGCCGGCACCGACGAGCCCGGTGAACAGGCCGACGACCAGGCCTTCGAGGATGACCTTGCCCAGCGGAAGATCGCCGTCGTGCACCTGCGCACCTCCGCCCTTGCGGCCACGGATCATGGCCATCGACGTGGCAACCATCATCAGCGCGAAGGCGATCATGAGCACCGTTCCGGGGATATGTCCGCCCAGCAGTCCGCCGCCGAAGGCCCCCGCCATGCCGGCGGCCCCGAAAACCAGGCCGGTGCGCCACTTCACCCGGCCGTTGCGGGCATGACTCACGGCACTGACCGCCGAGGTGGCCCCCACCACGAACAACGAGGCGGCGATGGCCTCCTTGGGATTCATTCCTGCGACATAGGTCAGGATCGGAACGGTGAGGATGGAGCCACCCCCGCCGAGCAGGCCGAGGGAGAGTCCGATCAGCACCGAAAGGACGAGTGTCAACAGGAGGGTCAGCGTCATGGCAGGGTCCTTATCGGAAGTCGGAGGAAGGCGGGGGCCCTCGGGCTAGGCGGTGGGCAGGCCGGCGCCCTGCCAGGCGGACATGCCGCCGGCCATGGTGTCCGCCGTGTAGCCGGCGGCGTTGAGCGCATCGGCCACCTGGGCACTGCGGTTTCCGCTGCGGCAGACCACGATCACGGGGCGGTTGGCATCAAGCTCCCCCACGCGTTCGTTCAGTTGTCCCATCGGGATGTGCACGGCGCCGGGGATCATTCCTTCGGCGGTTTCGAAGTCCTCGCGGACATCGAGGACCTGTTCGGTCCTGCGGCGTTGGTCGGTTTCGGTGATCGTGGTTTCAGGCATGGTGGCTCCGTTGGGGTCAGGGGTGGAAATCAGTGGTTCGAACGCGGGATCTGGCCGATCACCGCACGAGGCGCCGGGCAGGTCGCCCCCTGGTTCCATGGCATCTTGGACAGCGCCTGGCCCATGGCGCAGGTGTTGGTGGCCGCCGAGACGGTCAGCCCGGTACCGATCATCCCGGAAAGCAGCCGGAGCTTGGGTGAGAGGAATTTCCCGGCCAGCAGGCCGGCGACGACCAGGGATCCGGCCACCAGGCGTACCTGACGCTCCAGGTCCCAGCGCTGGACGCCACGGACGACGTCCCCACCGGCGGCGGCAAAAGCGGGCACCCCGCCATCGAGCACCTGGGCATGGTCGACCCCGACGCCGTCGAGGCGGGTGCGCGCCTGGTCGGCACGGACCCCCGACTGGCAGACCAGCACCACGCGGCCGTCGAGTCGTTCGGCCAGTTCGGCGGTGTGCTCGGAAAGCAACGGAAGCGGCACGTTATAGGAGCCACGAATGTGCATGGTCTCGAATTCGGCGGCGGAGCGGACGTCGATGATCTTCACGTCCTGCTGCTCATCGATCCAGTTGCGGACCGTCTGCGCATCGAGATCGGTGACGGCGGGTGTTGCAAGGGACACGTCTGCTTCTTCCTGTCGGATCAGTGGTTCCCCAGCAGTCTGGCATATACCCCCCCGGGTATGCAAAAACACCCAGGGGGGTATGATGGGACAACGCCAATCATCACAAGGAGCAGACATGCAACTCGACACCGCCGAACTCACTCCGGTCATCAATCGACTCAAGCGCGCCCAGGGCCAGCTCTCGGCCGTCACCCGGATGATCGAGGAGGGACGGGAGTGCAAGGATGTCGTCACCCAGCTCTCGGCGGTCTCCAAGGCACTGGACCGGGCCGGCTTTGCGATCATTGCCACCGGACTGGAGCAGTGCCTGGCCAGCGAGGACAACTCGATGGACAAGAAGGAACTGGAGCGCCTCTTCCTCTCGCTGGCCTAACTCGTTGGACGGCGCCCCATGCCCTGACTTTGATACCCCCGGGGGTATGTGTCACAGTAGGTTGCAGCAGGACGAATCCTGCTCGTGATGTCACCGAAACCAGGAGAAACCCATGTGCCGAGCCGTAAAATGCCGCAAATGCCAGAAGACGACGTGGGCCGGATGCGGTCAGCACGTCCAGCAGGTCATGGCGAACGTCCCCCGGGCGGACCGGTGTTCCTGCGATCCGAACGCCCCCAAGGATTCCTCGGCATCCGGCGGCTGGCTCTCGCGCCTGTTCAAGCGCACACCGACCAACACCGGGGGTTAAACTGGTCTCCTGACGCCCCTGAGAGGAGCCGCCACCATGGAGCACGACGCACGCCCCACCGTTCCCCCGGCCGATAGCACCCCGCTGCTCGGCGGAAACCCGAGCGCACCCGGCCTGCGGGAATCCCATGACCCGCAAGCCGGCCCCAGGAACCCGTGGCCGGCGCTCATCGGCATGATCACGACCCTGTCGGTTCTGGTGATCGCGCTGGTCATGCTGCTCTAGAACCGCCCTCCAACACCGCGGGTTAGGCTGGTGGACCGACGCCGGACACTGCCCGGCACCCCACCCCCTGATGACGTGGAGAAGAACATGGGCGCACACGCCGCCACCGCTGGACCCCGAAAGATCATCCTGGACTGCGACCCCGGACATGACGACGCAGTGGCGATCCTGCTGGCCCACGGAAACCCCCAGATCGAACTACTGGCCGTGACCACCGTCGTCGGTAACCAGACCTTGGCCAAGGTCACCGAAAACGCCCTCGCGGTGGGCACCATCGCGGGGATTACCGGGGTCCCCTTCGCCGCAGGTTGCGACCGCCCGTTGGTCCGACAGCTCAAGACCGCCGGCGATATCCACGGCGAGACCGGCATGGACGGACCCGCCCAGCCGGAGCCCACCATCACGGTGGATCGGCGTCACGCAGTGGATCTGATCATCGAGACGGTCATGGCCCACGAACCCGGCACGGTAACCTTGGTTCCCACCGGAGGATTGACCAACATCGCCATGGCCGCCCGCAAGGAACCGCGCATCGTTGAACGGGTGCGCGAAGTGGTGCTGATGGGCGGTGGCTACCACGTGGGCAACTGGAGTGCCGTCTCCGAATTCAACATCATCATCGACCCCGAGGCGGCCCATATCGTCTTCAACGAGGACTGGCCAGTGGTCATGGTGGGACTGGACCTGACCCATCAGGCATTGGCCACCGATGAGGTCATCGCCCGGATCGAAGCCATCGGCACCAGCCCGGCGAAGTTCGTGCGCGAACTGATGGATTTCTTCGCCAGGACCTACCAGGACCATCAGGGCTTCGATGCCCCACCCGTGCACGACCCTTGCGCCGTCGCCTACGTCATCGACCCGACCATCGTCTCCACCGTGAAGGTCCCCCTCGACATCGAACTGCGCGGAACCCTGACCCTGGGCATGACGGTCGCCGACTTCCGGGCCCCGGCACCCCCTGGGTGCAACACCTCGGTCGCGGTGGATCTGGACCACGGACGGTTCTGGGATCTGGTCACCGACGCCCTCGAACGCATCGGTGACGTCGACCTGTCAGCCACCCCCTCGACTCCAGCGGAGGCCACGGCATGAACACCCCCGGCGGTGCCCCGATCCGCGGAGGCCGAGTGGTGGTCGTCGGTTCCCTGAACGCCGATCTGACCATCTACACCGAACGCCTCCCCTCCCCGGGCGAAACCCTGCACGGGGAAGGTTTCACGGTGAATCCCGGGGGCAAGAGCGCCAACCAGGCGGTCGCCGCTGGCCGGCTCGGCGCCGACGTGACTCTGCTCGGTGCCGTCGGCGATGACCCGCACGGCACCATGCTGCTCGAATCCTGTTCCGCGGCAGGCGTGGATACCCAGGCGGTACGGCGCGTGGAATCGGTGGAAACCGGCGTCGCCGTGGTGACCGTGGATGCCGCGGGCGAGAACAGCATCGTCATCTCCGCCGGAGCCAATGGAACCGTCTCGGCGGCGACGATCGCCGACGCGTCGGGGCTCTTCAGGGCTGCGGCGGTGGTGTGCCTGTGCCTGGAAGTCGCCCCTCAGGCCGTGCTGGCCGCGGCCCGGGCCGGGCACGACGCCGGGGCCACCGTGGTCCTGAATCTCTCCCCCTATGCCCCGATCACCCGGGAGTTGGCGGAGCTGACATCCGTGTTGCTGGTCAACGCCCACGAGGCCTCCCAGTTCCTGGACGGCACGGGCATCCCCGCGGCCGATGACGACGATGACGCCTGGCACCCGGTGCTCGCCCGTTTCCTCGACCGCGGGCTGGACCGCGTGGTCGTCACCCTCGGTGCCCACGGATCGGTGGTGCTCGACCACCATCCGGACGCCGCGGCCCCGATCACCAGGATCGCCCCCACCCGGGTCCACGCGGTGGACACCACCGGGACCGGAGATGCCTTCACCGGCGCGGTGGCGACCCGACTGGCGGCCGGGGACACCCTGGCCGACGCCTCGGCCTTCGCCTCAGTGGCCGCCGCCCTGGCTGCCACGCAGAAGGGCACGCAGGCGGCCTACCCCGACGAAGCAGCGGTCGCCGCGGCACGCTAGGCCCCGCGGGCCCCGCCGTGATGGGATGGTGGCATGAAACTTGCCACCCTCCGCAGGCCCGGAACCGGGGCCACCTTCGCCGCGGTCATCCACGGCGAGAAGGCCCACGAGCTGACGGGCTTTCCCGACGTCGGGGCCTTTTTGACCGCCGACGAGCAGAGCCGCGCCGAAGCCGTCGCGGCGGCCGATCCCGCCGCCTCCCTGCGGACCACGCCCCCGGGGATTCCGGTGACCGAGGCCGACTTCGCGACCTTGGTGGGAGCCCCGGAGAAGGTCTTCTGCATCGGGCTGAACTACCGCAACCACATCCTGGAGACCGGGCAGGAACTGCCCGAGCACCCCACGGTGTTCACGAAGTTCGCCCGCTCGCTCACCGGCCCGATGGACCCGATCGACGTGCCGCCGGAGGACCACCGGCTCGACTGGGAGGGCGAGTTGGCCCTCGTCATCGGCGCCCCGGGCCGCCGGATCCCCGAAGCCGATGCCGCCAAGCACATTGCCGGCTACGCGGTCGCCAACGACATTTCGATGCGCGGTTGGCAGGGCCGGACCACCGAATGGCTGGCCGGCAAATGCTGGGAGGCCTCCACCCCCGTGGGCCCCTATCTGGTCAGCGCCGACGAGTTTCCGGACCGGGCCCGCATCCGCACCCGCGTCAACGGCGAAACCATGCAGGAGGACTCGACCGCGGATCTGGTCTTCGGCCCCGCCCGCCTGGTCGCCTACCTCTCCACCCTGGTGACGTTGGTCCCCGGGGACCTGATCCTCACCGGGACCCCGGCAGGGGTGGCCCTGGGGCGTCGCAACGAACAGGGCCGCCACCCCTGGCTCAAGGCCGGGGATGTGCTCGAAACAGGCATCGACGGGCTCGGCACCCAACGCAACCGGATCCGCTAGGAGGTCGCTGGGTCCTGGCTCAGCCGGCCTCGGTGAAGGAGAGGCAATACAGCAGGTTCGCCACCGTGCTGCGATCCGCGGCATCCGGGTCCGCGGCGGCGATCGCCTCGACCAGTTCCTCATGACCTTCGGCCCGGCACCCGTCGAAACCGCGGTGGAGGCGTTGGGCCAGCTTGGACCCGTGGAAGACGTCGCCGAAACTGGCATACAGTTCGACCAGCAGGGCATTGCCGGAGGCACGCGCCACCGCCAGATGGAACTTCCAGTCGGCGTCGATCCACCCCTCGATGTCCTCGGCCTCCCAGGCCCGACGACGTTCGGTCAGGATCACCCGCAGCTGCTCCACCTCGGCGTCCCCGGCGACGGCCGCGGCCAAGCGGGCGGCCTGGGCATCCAGGGCGAATCTGACCTGCATGACTTCCTGGTCGGAATGACGCTGGTAGACCTGCCCGATGGCGCCTTCGATCTCGCTGCGGGTGCGCACATAGGTCCCGTCCCCGCGCCGGACCTCCAGCATGCCCGCATGCGCCAGTGCCTTGATGGCCTCGCGCAGCGTGCCCCGGGAGACGGCGAAGCGTTCGATCAGCGCCGGCTCCGCAGGGATTCGCGCCCCGACCGGCCACTCACCAGAACTGATGGCCCGGCGCAGGGCATCGGTGACTTGTTGGACCAAGGGCGTCCGCGACGGAATGCTCATGCCGCCACCTCGCGCCGGGGCGACCTGCCGGCCCGGCGCCCCGGACCGCTCGGGCCATCGGAGGTCAACGCGAGCGCCAGCAGCAACTGGACCACGGCGACGGCGAACAACACCCACAACGGTCCGGTCCAGCCGCCCGTCCGGGTATGCAGCAGCGCGAGGCCGAAGGGTCCCGCGCTGGCCACCAGGTAGCCCACCGACTGGGCGACCGTGGAGATCGCCGTGGTTTCCGCGGCATTGCGGCCACTGCGGCTGATGACCACCAGCAGCAAGGGGAAGATCGTCAGTCCAAGGCCCAGCAGGACCACGGAGAGGACGGAGAAGTCGACCGGCAGCAGGATCAGGCAGCACAGACCCAGCAGGATCCCGACACAACAGACCATGAAGGCCGGGCGCAGCAGGTGCGGGCGGGTGGCCATGGCCAGCAGCACCACCGTTGCGGGAATCGTGACCAGCTGCATGAGCCCCAACATGATTCCCGCGTTCGCGGGGGCCATGCCCCGGGAGATCAGGATGACCGGCAACCAGCTGATCAGCGAATAGACCAACAGCGCCTGGACCGTGAAGAACCCGGTGATCAGCAGGCCCTTGCGGGTCCGCAGGACGGCCAGCAGCGATCCCCCGGATTCGGCCGGGGCCACCGGGTCGGCGGCATCCTGCCGGGGCCGCGGTCGACCGGCGATCGCCAACGGGAGGAAGACCAGGACCGAGACAGCGGCCAGGATCGACCAGGCCGCCAAACCCAGGCTCGGGGATCCCAGCTGCCGGGCCAGCGGGACGCCGAGCGCCGAGGCGGCCGTGGCCCCGAGGGACATCGTGATCGTGTACGTCCCGGTCAGGGCCGAAGTCCGGTGGGCATAGTGCTCCCGGATGAAGGAGGGCATCGCCACGTTGCACAACGCGATCCCGCACATTCCGGCCACGGTGCCCACCAGCAGCATGCCCACCGAGGGGATCGCACGGATCGCCAGCCCGGCGGCCAGGATGATCAGGGCCAGCAGGATGGTCCGTTCCACACCGATCCTGCGGACCAACCAGGCCGTCGCCGCACCGGCGAAGGCGAAGGTGACCGTGGGGATGGAGGGGAGGATGGCGGCCACCAGCGGCCCGTACCCGAGCACGGCCTGCAGATCGTGGAACAAGGCGGCGGCACTGGTGATGCCGGCCCGCAGGTTCAGCCCCACCAGCACCACGGCGAGCACCCCGAGCACCGTGATCCACCGCCCCCGGGGCAGGACGACGGCCGGTGGATCGGTGGTTCTCGAGGAAGGCATGGGAAAACATTAGACGTCTGATGTTTACTGGACCAACTGTTGTGATCCACATCCTGTCCGTGGTTCGTTTTATGCTGGGTTCATGACTTTCACCACCTGCGACCTGTTCGACGACGACGAATCGCTCCAGACCCTGTCCCTCCAGCTGCAGAACCTGGGCGGTCGGACCCGCTTCAGCGGCCCGGTCCGGACCATCCGCTGCGATCGCGACAACGCCCTGCTCAAACAGACCCTGAACAGTCCCGGTGAGGGCGCCGTGCTCGTCGTCGACGGCGGCGGCTCGCTGGAAACCGCGCTCATGGGGGACATGATCGGTGAAGCCGCCGTGGCCAACGGCTGGTCGGGTGTGGTCATCCACGGCTGCATCCGTGACCGCGTCGCCCTGGCCGGGCTGGACCTGGGCGTGAAGGCGATGGGCTCGAATCCGCGCAAATCCTCCAAACACGGCACCGGCGAGGCCGACGTCGTCCTCGCATTCGGCGGGGTCGACTTCCGGCCCGGCGCCATGCTGCATTCGGACGAGGACGGGATCGTCGTCGAGGCCTGAGCCGCCCGGCGATAGTTCGTTGCGGCCACCGGCATGACGGGAGCAGACCCGATGAGCGCCAGGGCACCACTGCGCCTGTGGCGTTCGATCGCGGTCACCTCCACGGTGATGGCCCTCGCTGCCGGGGCGCACGTACTCGGCGGCGGACCGCTGCCGGGACTGCCGGTCCTGGTGCTGCTCGCGGCACTGGTCAACCTGCCCGTGGTGCTGCTGGCGGGTCGACGCCTGTCCCTGCCCACGCTCACCGCCGTCCTGGGGCTCGGCCAATGGTCCCTGCATCATGCCTTCGCCTGGTTCGCCACACCACCGGACTGCACCGGCGGGGCACCGGAGGTCCCCTTCGGCCACCACGGCTCCGTGGTGGCCGGGATCTGCGGCAGCGCGTCCCCGCTGGCCCACGGGGCGGCAGCCCACTGGGGGTCCATGGGTCTGCCGATGATCACGGCCCATCTACTGGCCATCTTCCTCTCCGCGGTGGCGTTGGCCCGCGGCGAGGCGGCCTTGTGGATGCTCATGGCATGGCTCTCCCCGCTGGCCTCGCTGCCCCGCACGGCCC
>JAKDMV010000078.1 GCA_030452125.1 Micrococcaceae bacterium | reverse complement strand
GGGAACTACCACGGCAAATTCGGGTTCGATACCTTCAGCCAGCAACGTCCGGTGCTGTCCAAGACCGCGATGCTCGATACGTTGCGGGCCGTCTACCCGCCCTTCGGCTGGGCCAAGCGGAAGATCATGCGTTCGATCGGCTGATCCGCCCGGCCGAGTGCCCCGACAGACGAAGGGCCCGGACCGCATTCAATGCGGTCCGGGCCCTTCGCTACGGTCGGTGCCATGGCACCTGCCGATGGATCGTGGCTACTTCTCGGTCAGCGAATCCACGTAGTCCTGGTTCTCGGAGATCCACTTGTCGACGATCGGTCCGTAGTCATCGGTGTCCGTGTCGTTGAACATGGCGTTCTCCAGGGAGAACAGGTGGTCATCGTCGATCGTGAAGTCGTTCAACCACTCGGTCAGTCCCGGGTAGGTGTCGGCGAAGTCGGCGTTGCCGTAGGAGGTGATGGTTTCCGCGTCGCCCATGGCACCCTTGGGATCCTTCAGATCCTTGATCGGGAACTCGTCGTAGGCCCAGTGCGGGCGCCACAGGGTGACGACGATGTCCTCATCGGCGTCCGTGGCCTTCTTCAGCTGGGCCAGCATGGCCGGGGTGGAGGAGGTCTTGAAGTCCATCTTCTCCAGGCCGTAGTCCGGGATGGCCGCCTTTTCGGTGGTGTCGGTCAGCCCGGCGCCCGGGTCGATGCCATAGATCGTGTTGCCGAACTTGTCGGCATTGGCCGCCAGGTCCTCGAGCGAATCGATCGGGGCGTCTTCGTTGACCGCGATGGTCAGCTTGGCATCGTCGTACCAGGTGCCCAGCTTGGTCATGTCGTCGCCGTACTTCTTCAAGTACTTCTTGTGCGTCAGCGGCATCCAGACGTCCATGGTCAGGTCCAGGTCACCGGAGGCGACACCGGCGAAGACCGGGCCGGCATCGGCGTCGGTGAGTTCGACGTCGTAGCCCTTCTTGTCCAGGATCTGCTTCCAGAGGTTGGACACGGCCACGCCTTCGTCCCAGCCGGCCATGACGCCGATGTTCAGCGCGGCCTGGTCGCCGTTCTCAGGCGAGTCGGGGACCTCGGATTCGCTGCTTCCGGTGTCGCCGCTGCCGCAGGCGGTCAGCGCGAGGGCCGCCGTGGCGGCGATCCCCATCATTGATGCGAATTTCCTTTGCATTGTTCATTTCCTTTCTTCGCGCCCCGCCAGCGGGGCGTAGGGTCGTTAGCCGTTTTTCGCCGGCACGTTGGATTGGCCCAGGGAGGCGGTGATGCGGTCCAGGAAGATGGCCAGAATGACCACCGACAGACCTGATTCGACACCCAGGGGAGTGTTCAGGGTCGTCAGGGAGGCGTAGACATCCTTGCCGAGACCACCGGCGCCGACCATGCCGGCGATGACCACCATGGACAGGGAGAGCATGATGACCTGGTTGATGCCGGCCATGATGGTCGGCAGCGCCAGCGGGATCTGGATCTGGCGCAGGATGCGTCCCGGGGAGGCGCCGAAGGCCTGGCCGGCCTCGACGACCTCGGTATCGACGCTGCGGATCCCCAATTCGGTGAAGCGGGTGCCCGGCGCCATGCCGAACACGATCGTGGCCACGATTCCGGGGACGACGCCGATCCCCAACAGCAGGATCGCCGGGACCAGGTAGACGAAGGCAGGCATGGTTTGCAGGAAGTCCAGGATCGGCTTGACGACCGCCGAAACGATCTTGGATTTGGCGGTGAGGATGCCCAGCGGAACACTGATGATCACCGCGACGATGCTGGCCACCAGGACCAGCGACAGGGTCTCCATCGAGTGCTCCCACTGGTTCATCCCGTAGATCAACAGCAGTCCGATGACCGTACCGATGGCCATCTTCCAACTGCGCAGGAGCCAGGCCAGCAGGGCCAGCACGAGGATGACGACCCAGAACGGCGGAGCGGTGAGGATCCACGCCAGCCCGTCGTACCAGTTCTGGAAGAAGGACTTGATGAGGTTGAAGAGCCCGCCGAGGTTGGCGATGAACCAGTTGAGGACCACTTCGCCCCAGTGGCCGACGGGAATGCGGAATAGCTGATCGGTCATTTAGAGGGCACCTCCTTCGTCGTCGGATGCAGCCGCGGGGGCATCGGTGTCTTCCGGCTGGTCGGCGGCGACCACCGGGACGCTGCTGGTGGTCGAGGGGACGTTGCCCAGCGCGGAGAGGAGGGTGGCGCGGGCGATGGCGCCGATGAGCCGGCCCTCGTCGTCGACGACCGGCAGGGGTACCGGCGACTCCACGGAGCGGCCGAACAGGTCGTTCAGCGCCGTCTCGGCGGTGACCGGGTCATTGCCGACGGTGATGATTTCTTCCAGGTCGGTACCTCCGCGTTCGAGCAGGCCCATCACCTCGCGGTCCCGGACGGCTCCGAGCAGCTTGCGCTGCCGGTCCAGCACGAAGGCGGCCGAGGTCTGCAGTTCGCGCATGGTCCGCAACGCATTGCGGGCACCACCGGAGAGGTTGACGACGGAACGCGGGGTCTCCATGACCGTTCCGGCGGTGAGCACCCGGGTCCTGTCGACGTCGCGCACGAAGGCCGAGACGTAGTCGTTCGCCGGGCGGGTGAGGATGTCGTCGGGGGTGCCGATCTGGACGATCTCCCCGTCGCGCATGACCGCGATCCGGTCCCCGAGGAACATGGCCTCGTTCAGGTCGTGGGTGATGAAGACGATCGTCTTGCCGAGTTCGGCCTGCAGTGAGGCCAACTGCTCCTGCATATCGCGACGGATCAGCGGGTCGAGTGCCGAGAAGGCCTCGTCCATCAGCAGGATGTCGGTTTCGGAGGCCAGGGCGCGGGCCAGGCCCACACGCTGCTGCATGCCGCCGGAGAGTTCGCTGGGGTATTTATCGCCCCACCCCTTGAGTCCCACGACGTCCAGGATCTTCTGGGCCCGGGTGGTGCGCTCCTGCTTCGAGATGCCCTGGATCTCCAGCGCGTAGGCTGCGTTCTGCATCACGGTGCGGTGGGGCAGCAGGGCGAAGTGCTGGAAGACCATGGAGATGTGCTTCTGGCGGACCTGGCGCAACTTCTTGGCCGAGACCTTGGCGATATCGGTGTCACCGACGACCACCGAGCCGCTGGTCATGGGCCAGAGCCCGTTGAGCATGCGGATCAGCGTCGACTTGCCCGAGCCCGACAGGCCCATGACGACGAAGATCTCGCCGGGCTTGACGTCGAAGCTCGCGTCGATGACGGCGGCCGTTCCCAAGGAAGCGACCTCCTGGCGGGTTTTTCCGTTCTTCAGGAGTTTGACGGCCTCGTTGCCCCGACGGCCGAAGACCTTGTACGCATTCGAGACGCGTAGCGCAGGTTGCCCTGTGTCAGTAGTGTTCACGTTTTCCCGTCCACGGCCTGGGTCCGGGTGGAGGCAGACCGATTTTTCGGCGACCCGCCCCGACAGCAAATCCCGCGGGTGCCTTCAACGGCGGTGTCCCACGGGTCGAGATGAAAGGGCGAGTAATTGGCTTTCAGCCTTAACGCTAACAAGAGGATGTTCGCCTGCAGCCGAAAACCAGCCTTTGACCGGGCTTACACCGACCCGTTGGTCAAGTGCATCCCTTGTGGGACAAGGGATGGAGCGAAGTTATGGCATTGTAACGGAAGGGGTTGTCAAAATCTCCGCAAACGAGTGGTTTTCATCATTTCGACGGTCAAGAGGCCGAACCGATGATCGCGTCGACCAGGGCCTTCGCCTCCCGTTGGACCTGATGCAGGTGATCATCTCCGGTGAAGGACTCGGCATAGATCTTGTAGACATCCTCGGTGCCCGAGGGGCGGGCGGCGAACCAGGCGTTCTCGGTGGTGACCTTCAGCCCGCCGATGGCCGCATCGTTTCCCGGAGCCTCGGTCAGCCGGGCGGTGATCGGTTCCCCGGCGAGGGTGTCGGCGGTGACATCGGCGGCGGACAGGCGGCCCAGGGCCGTCTTCTGTTCGCGGGTGGCCGGTGCGTCGATGCGTGCATACGACGGCGCACCGAAGGCCTCAGTCAGCCGCCGGTAGTGCGTGCTGGGCGAGGAGCCGGTCACGGCCTGGATCTCGGAGGCGAGCAACCCCAGCAGGATCCCGTCCTTGTCGGTGGTCCACGGCGACCCGTCGAAGCGCACGAAGCTCGCTCCGGCGGATTCCTCGCCGCCGAAGACCCCGGTTCCGTCCAGCAGGCCCGGAACGAACCATTTGAAGCCCACCGGCACCTCGACCAGTTCGCGGCCGAGGGAGGCGGCCACCCGGTCGATCATCGAGGAGCTGACCAGGGTCTTGCCGACTCCGGCCCCGGCCGGCCACTGCGGGCGGTTCCGGTACAGGTAGTCGATGGCCACCGCGAGGAAATGGTTCGGGTTCATCAGACCCGCATCGGGGGTCACGATGCCGTGGCGGTCGGCGTCGGCGTCGTTGCCGGTGGCGATGTCGAAGTCGGCGCCGCCGTCGCGTACCGCCGAGATGAGCCCGGCCATGGCGAAGGGGGAGGAGCAGTCCATGCGGATCTTCTCATCCCAGTCCAGGGTCATGAAGGCCCAGCGAGGATCGACTGCTGGGTTGATCACCGTCAGGTCCAGCCGGTGGCGTTCGGCGATGGCCCCCCAGTAGTCGACCGAGGCCCCGCCCATCGGATCGGCGCCGATGCGTACGCCGGCGCCGCGGATGGCTTCCAGGTCCAGCACGGAAGGTAGCGCGTCCACGTAGGCGGCCATGAAGTCGTGGGCCCCCAGGTTCGCCGCCCCGCGGGTCCTGGCCAGCGGGATCCGCTTGACCCCCGACAGGTTCGAAGCCAACAGCTCGTTGGCGCGTCCGGCGATCCAGGAGGTGGCCTCCGAATCGGCGGGTCCGCCGTGCGGTGGGTTGTATTTGAACCCGCCGTCGGTGGGCGGGTTATGCGAGGGGGTGATGACGATCCCGTCGGCGCGTCCGGTCCCGCCGGACAAGAGCCGGTTGTGGGTGAGGATCGCATGGCTCAGCGCCGGGGTGGGCGTCCACCGGCCCCGTGCGTCGACCCGGACGTCCACGTCATTGGCGACCAGGACCTCCACTGCGGTGTCCTGGGCGGGATCCGAGAGGGCATGGGTGTCCTTGCCCAGGAACAACGGACCGGAGATGCCCTGGGAGGCGCGGTACTCGACGATGGCCTGGGTGATGGCCAGGATGTGGCGTTCGTTGAAGGAACCCTCCAACGACCGGCCGCGGTGGCCGGAGGTGCCGAAGGCCACCCGCTGGGCGGGATCTTGCGGATCGGGAATCCGGTCGAAGTAGGCCGACCGCACGGCATCGACGTCGATCAGGTCCTGGGGCAGCGCGGTGGTTCCCGCTCGGGTTTCGGCCATGGATACAGCTAACCAGATGAACCACGGAAAAGCCCCGGCCCGCGGAAATGAATCCGGGGCCGGGGCTCGGGGCCAAGGCGGTGGGGCCGCCGGCAGGGGTGTGCGTCGGCTACTTCACGCCGGACATCAGCTTCTTGATCGGCTTGACCGCGAGCATCAGGGCCACGCCCAGCACGATGGCGGTGACTCCGAGGGTCAGGAAGTACGGAATCTCGTTGCCCTTGGTGTAGAAGCCGGCCAGGATGCCCGCCAGGGTGGTGCCCAGGGAGACCGAGAGGTAGAACAGGGCCACCATCTGGGTGGTGAACACGACCGGTGCCAGCTTGGTGGCCACCGACAGTCCGATGGGGCTGAGCAGCAGTTCGGCCATGGTGAACAGGAAGAGGATCCCGGCCAGGGCGAGCAGGGGGGTCTTCTCCAACGAGTTCAGGGGGATGAAGACCAGGAACGCTATGCCCATGATGATCAGCGCGCCACTGAACTTCAACGCCGTCGAGGGTTGCTTGTCACCCATCTTCGTCCAGATTCCGGCGAAGACCGCGGCGAAGACGATGATGAAGACCGGGTTGATCGACTGCGTCCAGCTCGGAGGCATGGTCCAACCGAAGAGGTTGCGGTCAAGCCGTTCCTCGGAATAGACGGCAATGAAGGTGAACTGCTGCTGGAACAGGGCCCAGAAGGCCGCCGAGGCGATGTAGAGCGGGATGAACGCGGTCACCCGGCGCCGTTCGATCTCATTGACGTTCTTCGAGGACAGGATCACCACGAAGTAGATGATGCTCGCTGCCACGACGATGATGGCGATCATGGTGGCCAGGTTGTCCGCATGCACCAGGCCGGTGGTCAGCAGGACGATGATGACCGCCAGTCCGATGACGGCGCCGATCCCGTAGCGCAGGCGCTGCTTGGGCGGCAGCGGGTCGGTCACATGGTGGGTTTCCTCGGGCAGGTTCTTGCGGCCGAAGGCGTAGATGGCCAGGCCCAGTGCCATGCCGATGGCGGCGAGACCGAAGCCGTAGTGGAAGCCCAGGCGGGTCTGCAGCAACCCGGTGAGCAGTGGCCCGACCAGGGCGCCGATGTTCACACCCATGTAGAAGATCGAGAAGCCGGCATCGCGGCGGGGGTCCTTCTCCGTGTACAGCGAACCGACCAGCGAACTGGCGGTGGCCTTCAACCCACCCGAACCCAGGGCCACCAGCAGCAGGCCGATGGTCAACCCGACGACGCCGGGCAGGGCCGCCAGGGCGATGTGCCCGAGCATGATCATGATGCCGGTGTAGAACAGCACCTTCTCGGAGCCCAGGAGTCGGTCGGCGATCCAGGCCCCGAAGATGGTGCTGAGGTAGACGGTGCCGCCGTAGGCGCCGACCAGGCTCAGGGACAGCCCCTGATCCAGTCCCAAGCCGCCCTTGGAGACCTCGAAATACATGTAGTAGGCCAGGATGCCTTGCATCCCGTAGAACGAGAAGCGTTCCCACATTTCGACGCTGAAGAGGTTGAACAGCATCCGTGGGTGGCCGAAGAAGGTCTTTTCGGCCGTTTCCTGCGGAGATTGAGTGGTCATTTTCAATATTTTGCGCCTGTGTGGGCTGAAACGCCTAGTTATGTGAACCAGGTCACGGTTTGATCACGTGGTCATGATCCGGGCCCCGAGGGCCAGCAGGTCGGCCTCCGACCCGTGCGCGCCGATCAGCTGGACGCCCATCGAGAGTCCCGAGGCCGTCCGGGAGGTGGGGACCGTCAGGGCCGGGACCCCGGCGACGTTCACGATCGACGTGTAGGGGGTGTAGCGGCACTGCAGCTCGTAATCGAGGTCGGCGTCGTGGGTGGTGAACCATCCGATCGGCCGCGGGGTCAGGGCCATGGCCGGGGTCAGGACGGCGTCGTAGTGCCCCCATTGGGCCCGGCAGTCCTCGGCGATCCGGACCAGGATGGCCGCTGCGGCGTATTTATCCGCATCACTGCGTCCGATCGCCCGGGCGCGGAAGGTGCGGGTGAGTTCGGTCAGTACCGGGGCCGCGGCCTCGGGGAGGTCTGATTCGGCCAGTCCGGCGGTCCAGATGGCTTGGAAGGCCTCGGGGAAGCGGTTGTCGTAGCGGATGTCCGCCTCCTCGACCCGGTGCCCGGCGGCCTCGAGCTTCGAGATCCCCGCCTGGAAGGCCGTCTCGGCTTCGGGATCCAGTGCGACCTCGTAGCGGCGGTCGAAGGGCGAGGAGCGGCTCACCCCGATCCGCAGGGCCCGCCCGTGGGCCGGTTCGGCGCGCCGGGCGGCCTCGCGGTAGCCGGTGGACCCGGTCAGCGAATCCATGAGTAGTCCGGCGTCCTCGGCGCTGCGGGCCAGCGGGCCGGACACCACGAACCGTGGTGCCCCGAACCGGTCGACCCGGCCGTTGGCCAGATCGGAGGCGATGGTGCCCAGCCCCGGTTTCAGTCCGATGAGCCCGCAGGCCGATGCCGGGATGCGGACCGAACCCCCGCCGTCGTTCCCCGGGGCGAATGGCAGCAGCCGCGCGGCGACGGCGGCGGCACTGCCCCCCGAGGACCCGCCGGCGGAGCGGGTCGGATCCAGCGGGTTGCGGGCCGGGGCGGCGATGAGGTTCTCCGAATAGCAATTCAAGCCGAATTCGGGGATTTGCGTCTTGCCCAGGGACAGTGCCCCGTCGGTGCGCAGCCGGGCGACCAGCGGACTGTCCTGGGTCGCGGGGGATGAGGGCACCGCCGCGCTGCCGAAGGTCGTGGGGGTGCCCTCCACGTCCCAGAGGTCCTTATAGGCCACCGGCATCCCGTGCAAAGGCGGGAGGGCCCGGCCTTCGCCGCGGGCCCGCACGCCCTCGGCATCGGCGGCATCGGCGGCGTCCAGCGCCTGCTCGGCGGTGATGGTGATGAAACTGCCCAGCCGGGGATTGGCCTCCTCGATCCGGGACAGGAAGTGTTCGGCCGCCTGCCGGGCCGAGAGTTCCCCGCTGGTGAGCAGACGGCCCAGTTCGACGGCGGTGAGATCGTGCAGTTCGGTGCCTGGAGCATCGGGGTGGGTCATCGGTTCGCCTTCCGGGAGTCGTATTCGTCGTCTCGGTCGCGCTGGAAGACCAGCACCACCGAGCGCAGGGCCAGGATGAAGCCCATGAACAGCAGGATGTAGCCGAAGAACGCGTGCATCCTGATGCTTTCGGTCAGGAAGGGCCCGGATTCGGTGGTGATCAGGACGATCGCCGCCAGGGTCGCGGCGCCGGCCAGCAGGGCCACGACCACCTGTTGGACCAGCCGGTTCAGGAACCCGCGGTCGGCCGGGTGGGCGAGCACGCGCACGTTCACCGACAAACGCCCCTCTTCGACGTCCTCGGTGATCTTATTGAGCCGCCGGGGCCACTCGCGCAGCGTCGGCAGCAAGGACATGGCCTGGATCTCGAGCTGATCGCGCAAGGATCCGGGACTGAAATGGGAGCCGATGATCTTCCGGCCGGCTTCCCGCGCGGCGGCGACCACGTTCAGACCGGGTTCGATCAGCATCAGGGTCCCCTCCAAGGCCCCCAACGCCCGCAGTGCCGCCGCGACCTGGGTGGGCACGGAGAAGCCGTTGCGGACGATCAGCGAGAACAACGCGGTGAACATCTCCGAGCCGCCCTGGCCGCCGAACCCGTGGCGGTACCGCACCAGCAGCTGGCCCAGTGCGCGTTCGAAACCGCGTTCGTCGAAATCCTCGGGCCGGTCCAGCAGCCCCAGCAGGGCATCGGTGGCCAACTGGTTGTCGTTCTTGTCGATGGCGAACAGCAGCAGGTTCAAGGACTGTTGGCTGGCCGGGTCCAACCGCCCCACTGCCCCGAAGTCCAGCAGGGCGAGTCCGCCGTCGCCGGTGATGAAGATGTTTCCCGGGTGCAGGTCGGCGTGGAAGACACCGTCGCCGGAGATCTGATGCAGGGTGGCGTTGAGCAGCTCCTCGGCCAGGGCCCGGCGCCGTCCGGGTTCCATCGTGGCCAAGGTCGCCTCGGCCGAGCCCACCGGGTGTCCGTCGAGCTCATCCATCACCAGCAGCCGGGGGCCGCTGAATTCGGTGTGCACCCGGGGGACGGTGATCCGGAAGCCCCGCAAGGAGGTCTCGATGGCCAACATGTTCTCCGCCTCGATGCGGTAGTTCAATTCCTCGCTCAACGATTCGGAGAAGCCCCGGGCCAGGGAGGCCACGCCCAAGCGGCGGGCCCACGGGGCCGAGCGGCCCAGCCAGTCGGCGATCTGCACCACGATGGCGCGGTCGCGTTCGACCTGCACGAGTGCGGAAGGGCGCTGGACCTTGATGACCACCGCGGTCCCGTCGTGCAGGGTCGCCCGGTGGACCTGCGCGACGGACGCGGAGGCCAGGGGTTCGTGCTCGATCGTGGCGAAAGCCTCCTCGGGTGAACGGCCCAGGCTCCGGGCCATCGCGGCTTCCACCACCGGCCAGGGCTCGGGGGTGGCTTGGGTCTGCAGATGGGACAGTTCTCGGATATAGGGCTCGGAGAGCAGGTCGCGCCGGGTGGAGAGCATTTGCCCGAGCTTGACGAACGTCACCCCGGCCTCATTCAACGCCTCGCGCAGCGAGCGTGCGGTCTGTTCCTGCCGGGCATCGGCGTGACGGCGGTTCAGGCCGCGGGCCTGGGCGAGCAAGCCATGCCGCACGGCGATCCGCATCACCTGGACATAGCGGGCGCTCTGCGACCTGCGGGTCCTCCACCCGGTGAACAAGCGGATGGGGGAGGGCAGGGTCCCGGTGGGAAAGGTGATTTCCAGGACCATCAGCAGGGCGACGCCCAGGGCGAAGATCCAGATCAGGGCCAGCGCGGCGAACATCAGGGCGACCACGGGAGAGACCTGCAACTGGGTGTCGTCGGGGACGTAGGCCGCCCGGAAAAGGTAGCGCACCACGAAACTGAGGCCCACGGACATGAGCAGGCCCACCGCAATGGAGCGGGGCCAGCCCACGGGGACCCCCAGGACCCTGCGGGAGACCCCCGCGACGATCCACGCCTGGAGGATCAGGAAGAGGGCACCGAGCAGGACCGTCACCGTCCATCCCACGCCGTCAAGTGCCGTCATTCCGGCATTCGGATCCATATCAGCCCTTCATGATTCGGGGTGGCGGTCCCTCCCCACTATAGGCTGGGGATCGACGCAGGAAACCGTTGAAAGGATTAACGATGAGCGAGTTCGAAACCGTGGAAGTCGCCGGCGTTCCGGCCGGGGCCAAGGTCCTGGACGTCCGTGAAGACTACGAATGGGCGGAGGGCCACGCGGCGGGGGCCGTGCACATCCCCATGGGTGAGATCCCGCAGCGCCTGGAGGAACTGGATCCGGACGAGGACACCTATGTCATCTGCCGCACCGGGGGGCGTTCGGCCCAGATTGCCGGGTGGCTCGTCGGGCAGGGGTATTCGGCCCTGAACATCGCCGGCGGCAGTGGTGCCTGGCTCGAGGCGGGTCTGCCGATGAAGAGCGAGAACGGCCAGGATCCCACCGTCCGATGAACTACACCTACCTGGGCCCTGCGGGGACCTTCACCGAGCAGGCGCTCCTGCAGGTCCCCGGGGTCCGGGACGGGCGGCGGGTCTCCTCCACGAGTGTGAACCTGGCCCTGCAACGCGTCAGGGACGGGGCCTCAGATGCTGCCATGGTGCCCATCGAGAACTCCGTCGAAGGAGGCGTCTCGGCGACCCTGGATGCCATCGCCGGCGGGGGCGCCCTGCAGATCGTGCGCGAGGTCCTGGTGCCCATCAGCTTCGATCTGGTCGCCCGGGAAGGCATCACCTCGCTGGATCAGATCCACACCGTGTCCACGCATGGGCACGCCATCGCCCAATGCCGTGGCTGGGTCCAGGAGCATCTGCCCGACGCCGAATTCGTGCCGGCCTCCTCCACGGCGGCCGGGGCGTTGGGGCTGCTTGATCCGGACTGCCGGTACGACGCGGCGATCTGCTCGCCGCTGGTGCTGGAACAGAACGACCTGAAATTGATGCACCGCGGCGTCGAGGACAACACCGGCGCCGTCACCCGGTTCGTGCTGGTCACCCGGCCCGGGCCGGTCCCGGAGCCCAGCGGCAACGACAAGACGACGGTGGTCATCCCGCTGCCCGAGGACCATCCGGGGGCCCTGATGGAGATCCTCGGCCAATTCGCCGCCCGCGGGGTCAACTTGAGCCGCATCGAATCCCGTCCCACGGGGGAGGGGCTGGGGTCCTACTTCTTCTCCATCGACGTCGAAGGCCACCTTTCCGAGGCCCGGGTGGCGGACGCCTTGGCGGGCCTGCACCGGATCAGCCCGCAGATCCGCTTCCTCGGCTCCTACGCCAACGCCAACGGTGTCAGCGGACCCGCACCGACCCCGGCCCGGCACAACACCGATGAGGCCTTCACGCAGGCGCATGCCTGGGTGGGGAAACTGCTGGCCCCCCCGCAATAGGTCCGATCCGCCGGGATCAGACGGTCGGGACCCTGACCTTCAAGGCCATCGGCAGGTTTGTCACGGTCACGGCGGTGATCATCCCGGTGGTGTCCCCGTCGAGCTGCGACCCGATTTCCTCCAGCGAGGCGATGTGGATCCGCCGGGCCTGGAAATATTCGATGACCGGGATCGCCCGGCGGTGCCGCAAGGCCGTCTTCGCCGCGATCCACGCCCAGCCCATGGCCGAACGCGGGCTCATGACCACCAGGTCCAGGACCCCGTCGTCGATCTTGGCATCCGGGACGAAGTCCAGTCCCGCCTGCAGCTTGCCGACGTTGGCGAAGATCAGCGAACGGATCTCCCGGTGGATGGGTTCCTCGTCGTCCAGGGTGATCGTCACCGGACGCCGTTTGCCCGGCAGATGGCGCATTCCGGCTTCGGCATAGGCCAGCGGGCCGACCATCGCCTTCAGGTCGGCCCGGGTGTCGGCCATCATCTCGGCGTCGGTCCCGACCCCGGCCATGACCAGGAAGACATGGGTGTCGATGGTGCCGTCCGCCCGTTCCAGCTCCATCCGGGCGGCGTCGATGCCGCGGGTCCGCCCCTGCAGGGCGGTGTGGACGCAGGAGCCGATGTCCTCGACATCGAAACCGAGGTTGCGGGCCAACAGGTTCCCGGTGCCCAACGGCAGGATCGCCAGGGAGGCCCCGGTTCCGGCCAGCACCTCGGCGACCGCCCGGACGGTCCCGTCGCCGCCGGCCACGATGACCACATCGCATCCGGCGTCCAGGGCCTGCCGGGCCATGCCGTACCCCGGGTCCTCCGCAGTGGTCTCCAGGACCAGGGGCTCGTCCATGCCGGTGGAAGCCCAGGCCAGCATGAGGGCCGACCGGACCGAATCGGCGTTGTTCTTGGTCGGGTTGATCACCAGGGCGCTGCGGGCGGTGAGGGCCAGGGCCTCGGAAACCACCGGGGTGGAGGCGATGCCCCGGACCTTGACCCGGAGCCGGCCCACGGCGACCAGGCTGGCCGCGGCGATGAGCAGGGCGACGATGACGAGGAGGAGGGAAAGATACTCGATGGGCATGATGCTCCATACGATAGCGGGGATTCGGTAACCTGTAGTGGTGATCGATGTTAAAGAGCTCGTAGAGAACCCCGTAGCCTTCCGTGCCTCCCAGCGATTCCGCGGGGCCGACGAATCAGTGGTGGACCGGATCATTGCGGCGGATTCGTCCCGCCGCACCGCGATCACCAGTTTCGAGAACCTACGCGCCGAGCAGAACGCGTTCGGGAAGAAGGTCGCTGCGGCGAAGGGCGAGGAGAAGACCGCGCTGCTGGCCGAGGTCAAGGAGCTGGCGGCTCGAGTCAAAGCAGAACAGGCGACCGCCGACGCCGCGGCCCAGGAGCTGCTGGCCCTGCAGCGGTCGGTACCCAACCTCATCCAGGAGGGTGCCCCGGCCGGCGGGGAGGATGATTTCAGTGTCATCAAGACCGTCGGGACCCCCCGCGATTTCGGCCCCGAGGGATTCGCCCCGCGCGACCACCTGGAGCTGGGTGAACTGCTGGGGGCCATCGACATGGAACGGGGGGCCAAGGTCTCCGGTTCGCGCTTCTACTTCCTCAAGGGCGTCGGGGCCCGGCTGGAGATCGCGCTGATGAACATGGCGCTGGACCAGGCCATCGCCCAGGGCTTCATCCCGATGATCACCCCCACGCTCGTCCGCCCCGAAACCATGCAGGGCACCGGCTTCGACGTCGAGCACGACGACGAGATCTACCGGCTCGAACGAGACGACCTGTACCTGACCGGCACCTCGGAGGTCGCGCTCGCCGGCTACCACGCCGACGAGATCCTGGACCTCTCCGCCGGGCCGTCCCGCTACGCCGGCTGGTCCACCTGCTATCGGCGTGA
The DNA here is from genome assembly GCA_030452125.1 of Micrococcaceae bacterium. Lineage (GTDB taxonomy): Bacteria > Actinomycetota > Actinomycetes > Actinomycetales > Micrococcaceae > Arthrobacter_H. The sequence goes on along the minus strand of JAKDMV010000078.1, from coordinate 1,471 downwards.
AGCCGGTTCCGCGGGCAAGGACACGCGCGGGATCATCCGGGTGCACCAGTTCAACAAGCTGGAGATGTTCATCTACTGCCCCATCGAGGAGGCGGCCGCCGAACACCAGCGGCTGCTGGCCTGGGAGGAGGAGATGCTGGCCAAGGTCGAACTTCCCTACCGGGTCATCGATACCGCGGCGGGCGATCTGGGCATGAGCGCGGCGCGTAAATTCGATTGCGAGGCCTGGGTCCCCACGCAGGAGGACTACCGTGAGCTGACCTCCACCTCGAACTGCACCACGTTCCAGGCCCGCCGCCTGAACATCCGTGAGCGCACCACCGATGCCGACGGAAAGCCGGGCAAGACCCGATCGGTGGCCACGCTGAACGGCACCCTGGCCACCACCCGGTGGATCGTGGCGATCCTGGAGCACCACCAGAACGCCGACGGTTCGGTCACCGTCCCGGCGGCACTTCGCCCCTACCTGGGCGGAATGGAAGTCCTGCCGGTCCTCTGACCCGCAGCGCAGCCGGCCACCGGTGCCCCCGCCCCGCGGCGGGGGCACCGGTGCGTCGAGCGCAGGTTCCCTGATCGTCACCGGATGTTCACCCGACACCGCGGATGGGGCCCTATCCAACCATCGCCGGTGATGATTGGCTAGAGTCATGACCATGATTACGAATACCGGCATCGAAGACCGGGTAATAACCACCCAACCGAAGATGGTGTGCCTGGACGTCGACGGCACCCTCGTGGACCACTACGGGCACATGTCCGACACCGTGAAGGAAGCCGCCCGCGACATCGTGGCGGCAGGACACGAGGTGATCGTCTCCACCGGACGCTCGCTGGGGGCCACCTTGCCCATCGTCCAGCTGCTGGGCATCACCTCCGGCTACGCCGTCTGCAGCAACGGCGGCCTCACCGTGCGGATCGACACCTCCGTGTCCCCGGGCTACGAAGTGATCGACCGCAGGACCTTCGACCCGGCGCCGGCCCTGCGGGCGCTGCGGAACGCCCTGCCGACCGCCAAGTACGCCCTCGAAAGCGACCAGGGGGACTTCCTGGCCACCGAACGCTTCCAGGACGCCAGCTTCGGGGTCCGGGCGAAGGCGGTGACGTTCGAACAGATGATGGAAGCCACCGCGGTGCGTCTGGTCGTCTTCTCCAGCGACGATTCCTCCGAGGACTTCGTCGAAGCCGTCCAGACGATCGGCCTGCAGGGGGTCGCCTACTCCGTGGGGTGGACGGCCTGGCTGGACATCGCCGCCGAAGGCATCACCAAGGCCAGCGCCATCGAGGCGCTACGGGGCGAACTCGGTTTCGAGGTCCAGCACACCGTGGCCGTCGGGGACGGGCGCAACGACATCGAGATGCTCGGGTGGGCCGGACGGGGAGTGGCCATGGGCCAGGCCCCCGACGAGGTCAAGGCGGCCGCCGACGAGGTCACCACGACCGTCGACGAGGACGGCCTGGCGAACGTGCTGCG
>JAKDMV010000184.1 GCA_030452125.1 Micrococcaceae bacterium | reverse complement strand
CGCCGCCCTGCCGTCGCCGATTTGGTTGCCCACGGAGAGGCCGTGCGCTTATGAACGAGCGTCGTCGCGTCATGATCACGGGGCTGGGGGCGATCACCCCGAGCGGTGTGGATGTTCCGACCCTGTGGGGCAACGTCGTCCATGGCCGCAGCGCCATCACCACCCTTGACGGTCACGAGTTCGAGAACCTTGCCGTCCGCATCGGCGGCGACGTGAAAGGTTTCGACGCCACCACCGTCCTGAAGCCCAGCCTGGCCCGCCGGCTCAGCCCCAGCCAACACTGGGCCATAGCCGCCGGCGACCAGGCCATGGAACAGGCCGGCTGGACCCCGGAAACGGGGGAGATGCCGTGGGATCCGCAACGCTTCGCGATCATGGCAGCCACCGGCTCCGGACCGGTCGATGCCATGCAACAAGCCACCCGCATTCTGGACCAGAAAGGCCCACGGTCCGTGCCGTTGACGTTGGCGATCCACGGTGCTCCGGATGCTGCTGCAGCCATCCTCAGCCAGCGGTACCAGGCGTTCGGCCCCGCGCAGGGGGTATCAGCGACCTGCGCCAGCGGGGCAATCGCCCTCGGGGAGGCGATGCGCCGGATCCGCCACGGGTACGCCGACGCGGTCCTGGTGGTTGGGATGGAGGACTGCCTGAATGCGGTGAACCTGGCCTCGAACGCGAATATGCGGGCACTCGCCGCAGGCTATGAAGATGACCCGACCGCCGCCTCCAGACCGTTTGACCGGGCCCGGTCCGGCTTCGTGATGTCGGCCGGCTCTGCGGCCATTCTGCTCGAATCCGAGGAGAGTGCCCGCGCCCGGGGAGCCACTGCGCTGGCGGAACTGGCAGGATTCGGTGCCGCCAGCGACGCCTATCACGCCACCGCACCACATCCGGAAGGACGCGGAGCGGCGCAGGCCGTCCGCGACTGCCTGGCCGATGCGGGTGTCACCGCGGAGACGGTCGACCACATCAACGCGCATGGCACGGGGACCCCTGCCGGTGACGCCGCCGAACTGAACGCCCTGGAGGCCGCACTCGGTGACCGGGCCCGGACCATTCCGATCAGCGCCACCAAGTCGAGCATGGGCCATCTGCTCGGCGCCTCGGGAGTCGTCGAAGCGGTCATCGCCGTCCAAGCGATCCGCAACGGGATCTTGCCGCCGACGATCAACCTCCAGGATCCCGAATTCGAAGGCTGGGATATCGTGGCCGGCGAGGCCCGACGCCAGCAGGTCACCGCCGTGCTGTCGAACTCCTTCGGATTCGGCGGACATAACGGCGCGGTCTTGATCACCCGTGGGAATGAATAACGAGGGAGCACCTATGCCAGACCGAGAGATCCGCCATGCAGAGTTGGCAGAGCAGTACCTGCCCGAGGATCTGCTGGAGCGCTTCCGCGAACGTGCCGACCGGTACGACCGGGAGAACAGTTTCTTCCACGAGGACCTGGCCGAGCTGATCGAACAGCACTACCTCAGGGTGTTCGTGCCCGAGGAGTTCGGCGGCCCGGGTCTGAGCCTGAACCAGGTGTCCCGCCTGCAGCAGCGCCTGGCCACCGCGGCACCGGCGACGGCGCTGGCGATCAACATGCACCTCATGTGCACCGGTGTCGCCCGTGCCCTGTTCGAGCGCGGGGACCGGTCGCTGGACCACGTGTTCGGCGAGGCGATGAACGGGGAGATCTTCGCCTTCGGGATCAGCGAGCCGGCCAACGACTGGGTGCTCCAGGGCTCGAACACCACCGCAGAACCACAGGACGACGGCGGTTATCTGCTGACCGGGGTGAAGATCTTCACCTCACTGTCCCCGGTATGGACGCGACTGATCACCCACGGGCTGGACAGCACCGACGCCGAGAACCCGACCCTGGTCTATGGGTTCATTGAGCGGGATACCGAAGGCATCACGGCCTCGGACCAGTGGGACGTGCTGGGTATGCGCGCCTCACAGAGCCGGGCCACCTCCTTGGAGAAGGTCCGGATGGCGCCCGAGCGGGTCGTCCGCAGAATCCCGACCGGTCGTCACCCCGACCTGCTGGTCTTCGCGATCACCAGCAACTTCCAACTGCTCATCGGCTCGGTCTATGCCGGGGTCGCCCACCGTGCTCTCGAGTTGGGGGCGCAGGGGCTCAAACGCAGGAAGTCGGCGAAGACCGGAACGACCTACGCCGAGGTCCCGGAATTCAGGACCCGGCTGGCTGATGCCCATATGGAGTACATGGCGGTCCCGGCCCAGTTGGATTCCTATAGCCGCGACTTCGACGAGCTCGTCGACCACGGGGCGGGCTGGCCATTGCGATTGGTCAGTTCCCGCATCAACGCATCGACCGTCGCCCGGCACGCCGCCGAAGC
>JAKDMV010000077.1 GCA_030452125.1 Micrococcaceae bacterium | reverse complement strand
GCATCCAGGACCAGCACCTTGCAGGACTGGGTCGAGGAATCAATGCCGACGACGACGTCGCTCATGCTGGATCCTCCGTCGCGGTTGCTTCAATCAGGTCAAGTTCCGTGGCCAGGGCGTGGGCCAGTGATGGGCCGAGGACCAAATGGTTCACGATTCCGGCGGCCACCGCAGCGCGGACCCCCGCGACACCGTCCGGGCTGGGGGCGACCATCACGACTTGCGGGGTGGCTTTCAGCTGGGCCAGCGAGACGGCGATGACACAATCATCGACCCCTGCCGCGGCCGCTGAACCGTCGGCGGCCAGCAGTCGGCCCGAGCATTCGGCGACGGTGCCCGCCGCGGTGGCGGCCTGACGCTGGGTGGGGGAGAGGCGTTCATAGACGGTTGACTTCCCGGGGACCCAATCGCCCAGGGCGACGACGGCGACATCGAGGTCCTCTGCCGCCTTCAGGGCGTCGGAGATCTCCGGCTGGCGGCGCAGACTCGCTGCCGTCTCGGCCGTTTCAAGGATGAGCGGGGCCGGCAGGGGCCAGGTCCGGCCACCGGCTGCTGCCCCGAGCCGATGGATCAGCGCCCCCGAACCGCTGCCGCCGGTGACCGTGATGGAGCCGGCGAGCTGGACGACGTCACAACCGGGCAGTGTTGGCAGGTGGCCGGCCATGGCCTGCAAGGTGCGCGACCAGGAGACCCCCAGTCGGCACCCCTCGGTGACGACCCCGGCGACGACTGCTGCTGCCGCACGGGCCAGTCGGTCGCGTTCGTCGAGGGCTCCCGTCGGGGTCGGAGCGATGGTCACCGACGTGATGCCCAGGGCGCGGGCCAGTTCCGCTTCTTCGACGGGTACGGCTGCAGGGCGACGGATGGTGATCTGCACGATGCCTTCGTGGCGTGCCTCATCAAGATAGCGGGCGACCTGGAAGCGGGAGATCCCGTGGGTTTTGGCGATCTCGACCTTCGAGGTGTTTTCGAGGTAGTACTCGCTGGCGATCTGCGCCAACATTTCCTCGTGCCGTTCGGGCATGGGGTGGATTCCTTCGTTTAGGTCGGCACTCCCTCGGGTCCGACTCATGTGAGTTGAATGTCTTGCTCAAATGATCTTATATGACTAGAGTCACATAACAAATGAGCACTTGATGGTTATCACATGAGCGAAGCGGTCGCTCGAGCGAGGAGCAGATAATGGCGATACGGGATTTTCCCCTCAGCCGCCGGGGATTCATGGGCGCCGGGATCGGTGCCGTGGCCGCTGCGGGGCTCAGCGCCTGCTCGGGACAGGCGACGGCGGGTGGGAAGACCAGCCTGATCGTGGCCATCGTCTCCAACCCGCAGATGAACGACGCGATCTCCTTGATGGATGACTTCCGGTCCAAGCATCCGGGCATCGACGTCCGCTTCGTTTCGCTTCCGGAAAACGAGGCCCGCGCGAAGATCACCGCCTCCGTCGCCACCGAAGGCGGGGAGTTCGACGTCGTGATGATCTCCAACTACGAGACTCCGATGTGGGCCGAGAACGGGTGGATCACCGATCTGGGTCCCTATATGGAACAGACCCAGGGCTACGACGCCCAGGATTTCATTCCGACCATCCGTGAGTCGCTCACCCATCAGGGAAGCCAGTACTCGGTCCCGTTCTACGGGGAGTCCTCGTTCGTGGTCTACCGCGAAGACCTCTTCGAGAAAGCGGGGCTGAGCATGCCCGAACAACCGACCTGGGAACAGATCCGCGGATTCGCGAAGGAACTGCACGCGCCGCAGAAGGGCTTCTCGGGGATCTGCCTGCGCGGGCTGGCCGGATGGGGCGAAGTGATGGCGCCGCTGGACACCGTCATCAACACCTACGGCGGGCGCTGGTTCGACGAGGACTGGAACGCCACCCTGGACAGCCCCGAGGTCCATGAGGCGGTGGCCGGATATGTCGACCTGGTCCGCAGCTACGGCCAACCCGGGGCGGCGACCTCGGGGTACGGCGACTGCATCACCCGGTTCTCCCAGGGCAACGCGGCCATGTGGTACGACGCCACGGCGATGGTCTCCTCCATCGAGGACCCGTCCTCGTCGAAGGTCACCGGAAAGACCAACTATGCCCTGGCGCCGGTGAAGGAGACCGAGTCGGCCGGCTGGCTCTACACCTGGGCGCTGGCCATCCCGCAAACCAGCCGGAAGAAGCAGGCCGCATGGGACTTCATCGCCTGGATGACCAATAAGGACTACCTGAAGCTGGTCGGCAACTCCATCGGCTGGGAACGGTTGCCCCCGGGCAGCCGCAAATCCACCTACGAGATTCCCGAATACGCCTCGATCGCCGAGGACTACGCGACACCGACGCTGAAGGCCATGGGCAATGCCACCCAGGACAAATCCATGATCCATCCGGTGCCCTACACCGGACTGCAGTTCGTGGGGATCCCAGAATTCCAGGACCTCGGCACCCGGGTGGCGCAGCAGATCTCCGCCTCCATCGCCGGCAGCCAAAGCGTCGAGGACGCGCTGCGCCAATCGCAGGACTTCGCGGCCACCGTGGCCCGGACCTACCAGAAGAAGGGCTAGGCCATGAGTACGTTGACCCGGACGGACCGCCAGCAGGCGGCCGCCGACTCCGCACCGCACGCAGCGCGACAGCGCCGTGCCCGGCGTAGGGAGGGCTGGAGCCGCCGGCTGCCGCTGCTTCCCGCGCTGATCTTCACCATCATCGTCACCCAGCTGCCCTTCCTGCTGACCATCTGGTATTCGCTGCGGTCCTGGAACCTGTTGCGTCCCGACGGCAACATCTTCGTGGGACTGCAGAACTTCGTGGACATCTTCTCCGATTCCACGTTCCGGGTCGCGGCCGTGAACTCGGTGGTGATCACGCTGGGCTGCGTGGCCGTCGCCCTGGTCCTGGGGACGTTCTTCGCGATTCTGTTGGACCGCGAATTCCTGGGCCGGGGGATCGTGCGGACCCTGCTGATCACCCCGTTCCTGATCATGCCGGTGGCCTCCTCGCTGCTATGGAGCGTTTCGATGCTCAACCCCAGTTACGGGATGGTCAACTGGGTGCTGGGGTTGGTGGGGATCGGACCGATCGACTTCACCTCCTCGCTCCCGCTGCTCTCGGTGGTCATCGCCCTGGTGTGGCAGTGGACCCCGTTCATGATGCTGCTGGTCCTGGCCGGACTGCAGGCCCAATCCAAGGACGTCCTCGAAGCAGCTTCGCTGGACGGTGCCGGCTGGTGGAAGACCTTCACCTGGGTGACCATGCCGCAGCTGCGCCGGTACATGGAACTGGCCGTGTTGCTCGGGTCGATCTACGTGGTCAACACCTTCGACCAGATCTACCTGATGACCGCCGGCGGACCGGGCACGGCCAGCGCGAACCTGCCCTTCTACATCTACCAACGCGCCTTCCTGGGCTTCGACATCGGCCAGGCGGCCGCCATGGGCGTCGTGGTGGTCATCGCCACGATCCTCATCGCCATCTTTGCGCTGCGTTTGATCTTCCGCAGCTTCGACGACAAGGAGCTGTCATGAGCGCCACAACCCAACAAACCGCGGGGTCCGGCACCCGGGCCGAACGCCCGGAAGTCTATAAACCGCGACGGAAGGGGGTGGTCAGCGGAAGTCTGCTGACCACGTTCACCTGGGTCGCGGCACTGGTCTTCTTCGCCCCGATCGCATGGATGGTGATGACTTCCTTCAAGCAGGAGAACGTGGCCTCGTCGAGCCCGCCGAGCTTCTTCTTCGAACCCACCTTGGATCAGTACAAGGCAGTGCTGGGCTCCGATGCCGCCCCCTACTTCCTGAACTCGCTCATTGCCACCGGTGTTTCGACGCTCTTGGTGATTCTGTTGGCCATTCCTGCCTCCTATGCGTTGAGCATCCGGCCGGTGAAGAAGACCAATGACGTGTTGTTCTTCTTCATCTCCACCAAGATGCTCCCGATCGTCGCGGTCATCATGCCCATCTACGTGATCTCCGGTCAGCTGCGGGCGCTGGACAGCATCTGGACGCTGGTCATCCTCTATACGGCCATGAATCTGCCGATCGCCGTGTGGATGATGCGTTCCTTCTTCCAGGAGGTCCCCGGGGAGGTGCTCGAAGCGGCCTCGGTGGACGGGGCCGGACTGATCAAGACGCTGCGCTCCGTATTGATCCCGATGGTCACCCCGGGGATCGCGGCGACCGCGTTGATCTGTGTGATCTTCTCCTGGAACGAGTTCTTCTTCGCTCTGAACCTCACCGCCGCGAAGGCGGCGACGGTCCCGGTGTTCCTGATATCGCAGATGACCAGCGAGGGCTTGTTCCTGGCCCAACTCTCGGCGGCCTCGGTGCTGGCCTCGCTGCCGGTGGTCCTGGCCGGTTGGCTGGCCCAGAAGCAGCTGGTCCGTGGCCTGTCGATGGGTGCCGTGAAATAAACAGCAACCACGTCCTCCTGCGGTACGACGCCGGCACCCCTCGGGTGCCGGCGTCGTACCGCGTAGGATGCCGGGTATGGACGACTCCGCCTTCCGTGCCTATTGCCTCGGGTTGCCGGGGGTGTTCGAGGACCATCCGTTCGGCCCGGATGCCAGTGTGTTCAAGGTTTCTGGATCCCCCGAAGGGCGGGTGAAGATGTTCGCCCTGCTCTGGGACGGATCGGACCCGGCGCGCGCGAACCTGAAATGCGAGCCGGTCCTGGCCGACCAGCTGCGGGCCGCGCACCCTGAAATCACTCCCGGCTACCACATGAGCAAAAAACACTGGAACACGGTGGCCTGCGCCGGATCACTCGATGATGCCACGGTGCGTGACCTGATCGAGGACTCCTACGATCTGGTCGTCGAATCGCTTCCGAAGGCCGAGCGCGAACGCCTGGGGTGGAATGGGCTGGCTCGGGGATAGGCTGGGCGCATGATTTTCATCGTCGTCAAGTACAAGGTCAAGCCCGAATTCGTCGACTCGTTCCTCGAGATCACCCGGCCCTTCACCGAGGCCACCCGCGCCGAGGAAGGCAACCTCTGGTTCGAGTGGTCGCGCAGCGTCGAAGCGGAGAACGAGTTCGTGCTCGTTGAGGCGTTCCAGGACGGGGCCGGTGAGGCCCATGTGCGCAGCCAGCACTTCGCCGATGGCCTGGAGGCCATGCGCCCGACCCTGGCCGAAACACCGCTCATCGTCAGCCGCCAGGTCGAGGGCGAAGGCTGGGAGCAGATGGGCGAACTCCAGGTCGACGCCTGAAGCACGCCCCCTGCGATGGTCCCGGTTCTAGGCCGGTTCACCCGTGGAGACCTCGACGTCGAAGGCCACGGGGGTTCCGTGCTCGACGGTGCGTGAGACCGTGCAGTGCTTATCGTGGGAGAGCTTGACGAGGCGTTCGACCATGCTGGCCGCCTTCTGGCCCCCGGCGTCATCGCCGAAGGCCAGCTTGAACGCGAGATTCAGATTCTCCATCCGGCTGGCACCGCCCTCGTCGGCGATCTTGTCGCCCGAGGCGGTGACCTCGAATTGGGTGGGTTCGGCGCTACGTGAGGTGGCGACGTCCACATCGATCGCCGAGCAACCGGCGATGGCCGCCAAGAGCAGTTCCACGGGGGAGAGCAGCCCCTCGCCCTGGCCGAATTCGACCTCGGCTCCCGCGGCATTGCGGGCGGTGTAGTGGCCCGTCCGGTTACGTGACAATTCGATGGAACGGGTGCTGGAATCCTGGGTTTCACTCATGCGACCATCATGCCATCGGCGGATCGGTCCGCGGGGCGGGGGGATACGCTGGCGCTATCGACGTCACCGAGGAGGAACCCCCATGAATCGCCCGCACTCAGTGTCCGGCATGTTCGTCGCCACCCTCGTGCTGTGGCTGGTGTCCATCGGCTGCGGCATCGCCGCCGGACTCACGCTGAACTGGAACGCGGATCCGGGGCAGCAGATCCAGCCGCTGGTCGTCATCGGGGCCGTGGCCGCGGTGGGGTCGGCCATCTTTGCCCTCTGGACCGGGTGGCGGGCCTGCCGGGCGCTGGACTACCTGGTGGCCACCGCCCGGTAGTGCGGGCGTCACCGGCCCGCCCCGGCGCCCGGGATCATCCCTGGGCCGGGGAAGTCTCCGCCACCGAGGAGCGTCGCATCCGCTTGCCGTTGACCAGGCCGATGGACACCGAAGCGAGCAGCAGGACGCCCATGCCGATCAGCAAGGGGTAGGGCCCGAACTGGTAGATCAGGGGCATTGCTGCTGCCGTGATCAGCCCGCCGCCGAAGAACGGCTCGAAGACCAGTTGCTTATATCCGAAGGCCTCGTAGGCGGGGCTCTTGCCCTCGGGGTCGGCGATCCGCATGAGGATCAGGCCCGTCGCAGTGACCCCCATCGACTGCCCGAAGTCCCCGATCCCGCGTTCGAACCAGTACTTCGGGATGTAGCGGCGGGCGAGGAAGAACAACACGACCACGTTCCAGATGATGCCCACACCGGCCAGGAGCAGGAAGGGGCCGATGTTGGCGGCGATCGCCTTCAGCGACAGGGACGCCAGGGCACTGACGATCAGCAGGTCCAGGGCCAGGCCCTGGATGCGCATCATGGATCCACGGTCGATGAGGTGGGTCTTGCCGGTCTGGTCCAGGACGAGCTGGATGATGACCCCGCCGAGCATCGCCAACGGGAAGAGCGGAACGTATTCGAAGACCTGGACGCTGTCGGCCCAGGTGACGCTCTCGATCCACTGCAGCGCCGAGAGGAGCACCTGTCCGACGAGGATGGCCAGCGCGATGAAGGCCACGTGCAGCGTCATGCTTTCCACCGACGAGGAGCGCACGGTCAATTGCCCGGCCGAGGGCTGGTCGTCCTTGGAGTAGAGGCCCTTGAGCTCATTGTCCGGAAGCTTGGTCGAGGCGGAGATGACCTCGGTCCGCCCCGTGCGCACGGCCCAGTTGATGGCTGCGATCCCGATGACGATGCCGCTGACGATGCCGATCGTGGCCATGCCCAGCGCCAGGTCCGGTCCTTCGGTGAAGCCCAGTTCGTTCATGACCGGGGCCATGCCGGCTGCCGTGCCGTGGCCGCCTTCGAAGCCGATCTCGATCAGTGCCCCGGCCATGGGGGTCATCCCGAAGAGCGGGACCAGGACCAGGACGGCCAGGGCCAGGCCGAAGACGTACTGCCCGGAGGCGAAGGTGACGCCCAGGCTCAGTTGCGGGCCCAGCAGCCGGGCGGCACGTTTGGGGGAGGGGATCGATTCACCCATGAACAGTGCCGCGAACACCACGCTGATGAGCAGGCCGGGCAGCGTGCCCCAGACCTCGAGGATCTGCGTTCCGAAGAGGCCACCCTCGGCGAATCTGTCGGTACCGGCCAGCGAGGCCAAATTGCCGAACACGTAGGGTCCCAGCAGCAGGGCCAGGAATCCCCCGAGGATCGAGGCCGGCAGGAACAACTTCTGCGCGATCTTGCTACGTACCCGGATCAGCTTGCCGAGCAGGACGATGAGTCCCAACAGGGCAAGAGCCAGGCCCACGACGTCTGCCGACATGGTTCTCCGATTCTTGGTGGGCGGACGCTGTCACAGCAGCGGCGCGGTGGTCGATCGGCAATTATTGCGTGATGCAGGCCTCTCGGTCCACTCGGATCTTCGGCCCGGAGGCCGGTTCCCGTACCGCCGCGTGACAATTCGGTGCAATAGGTGAACAAGGTCACACGGTATTGGTTGAAACCGAGCAAATTCCGTGCGTTGTTTGCCGCGTCCTCAGGGCACCCCGGCGGTGGGGGCCGGGATCATTTCTGGTGGATCTGTACGCGGTGCCCGTCGGGGCCGTCGATGAAGGCAAACGAGCCCCACGGCTGGATATCGGGGTCGGTGACCGTGGCGCCGCGCTCGCGGAGCCAGCCGACGGTCGCGGCGATGTCCTCGCAGGCATAGGTCAGGTAGGCGCCCTCTCCCGCCTGCTTGCCGGCCTGGCCGGCATCGAGCAGCGCCATCGTGGTCGCTCCTTCCGCCGGGGCCAGCTCGAGCCATCGGGCGCCGTGGCCCATGTCCTGATCGGTGACGATCACGAATCCCAGCAGATCACGATAGAACCGAAGGGACGCGTCCTGATCCGAGACGTACAACATGGCGGTACCGATGCGGGTGATCATGCGCTCACGGTACGCGGAAGGGCCCCGCGGACCAAGGGGTGAAGCGCTGTCGCGCTAGGCTCACTGGATGCGCTTTTCCGCTTTCGACTGGTACGTCGAGCACACCCTGGGCCTGCGGACGGAATTCGTTCCCGTTGCCCCGGAGGAACAGAACAGCGATTACGAAGCAGGCAATGCACCGGTCTCAGGGCAGCGCTGGCGGTTGCGCACCGCCCGCGTCACCCCGACGAAAGCGGGAGCCTTCGTGGCCGTGTGGCGCCGATCCGAGCAGGGCGCCACCGAGCCCTTTCCGGCCGATGAAGAAATAGCGGGTCTCGCCGTATTCGTGGTGGAGGAGGACCAACGCCGGGGGCTCTTCTGGTTCACCGCGGCACACCTGCGCGAGCTGGGCATCACCAGTTCGCAGGGGCATCCCGGAAAACGGGGGTTCCGCGTCTATCCGGAATGGTGCACCGGCCTGAACCGGCAGGCTTCGAGAACCCAGGCGGCGCAGGCTCCGGCGTTTGTCCGGCTCGGAGCAACTTCAGGATCGTGAGCCCGGTCCGGGGGAAACTGCGACAGAATGGCAGGATGGACGCCAACGCCCCGGAATCCGCTCCGGCCCAGGGATCGCTCAAGCGCAGTCTGACATTGGGGCAGTTGGTCTTCTACGGTCTGGTCTTCATCGGTCCCGCCGCTGCCGTGGGCATCTATGGCACCCTCGACGCCAAGTCCGGGGGAGCGGTGGCGACGGTCTATGTCGTGGCCACCCTGGTCATGGCCTTCACCGCCTCCAGCTACATGCGCATGTCGCGGGAAATCCCCCGGGCCGGCTCCGTCTTCGCCTACGCCGGGGCCGGGATCGGGCCCCGCGCCGGGTATGTCTCGGGGTGGATGATCCTGCTGGACTACCTGCTCATCCCCTCGGTCGCCTACATGTTCACCGGCATCGCCCTGAACTCGTTGTTCCCGTCCGTGCCCATCTGGGTGTTCGTCGCCGTCGCCGTGGTGGGGACCACGGCGCTGAACCTGGCCGGGGTGCGTGTGGCCTCCAAGGTCATCACCGCCGTCGTACTCCTGGAGGTCCTGGTCCTGCTGATCGTGTTGGTCTGCGGTGCCTATGTGCTGGCGACGGCCGGACCGGAACGGCCCTGGCTCAGCCCGTTCACCGGGATCGGCGGCTTCTCGCTGACCGCGGTCCTGGCGGCCGTCTCCGTCGCGGTGCTTTCCTTCCTGGGCTTCGACGCCCTGGCCACGTTCGCCGAGGAGACCAAGGGGACCGTCCGGCTCGTCGGCCGGGCGACACTGATCTGCCTGGTGGCGGCCGGACTGCTCTTCGTCGCCCAGACCTACGTCGGGGCACTACTTTCCACCACGACGCCTGCGCAGCTGGCTGCCGATCCGAGTCTGGAAGGTGCCGCCTACTATGTGGCCGTGGAGGACAGCATCGGCGAATGGCTGCACTGGTTGCTCGCCCTCTCCAAGGCGGCGGGCGCGGCCTTCGCGGCGATGGTCGGGCAAGGCGCGGGCAGCAGGATCATCATGGACATGGCGCGGGAGCGGCGCCTGCCGCACGCACTGGCCGCGGTTTCGGAGCGGACCGGGGTGCCGGTACGCAGCATCCTGATCACCGCCAGCGGGAACATCGTCGTCGCCGTCTGGGCGGCCACCCGGGCCGACGGGCTCGATATCCTCAGCTCGATCGTGAACGTCGGGGCGCTGACGGCGTTCATCCTGCTGCACGTCTCGGTGATCGGCTACTACCTGGTGAAGCAGAAGGCCGCCGCGCGCGGGACCTGGTTCGCCCACGGCGCCATCCCGGTCGTCGGGGCCCTGATGCTCGGGGTGGTCCTTGCCTCGGCCACGCAGCTGGCACTGCTCGTCGGGCTCGTCTGGTTCGGTGTCGGGCTCATCGTTGCCCTGGTCTCGCATCGGAGTAGCCGAACCTGACCCGGGAGTAGGCTCGGGGAATGGACCTGTTGGCACCTTTGAGAACCCGTTTGCGGATGACCTTCGCCGGCCAAACCGAAACTGTTCCTGCCTGGGAAGACGCGTTGGAGAACGGCGAGGATGCCGGATACTTCAACGCCGGATCCGTCGTCTGGCAGGTGAACGGGGGCACGACGCCGATTGCCGCCGGGATCCGTGCCCTCCTGATCCAGGCCCTGCATCCGGGCGCGCTCGCCGGCGTCGCCGAGCATTCGAATTACCGCGAGGATCCGCTGGGTCGACTCGCGGGAACCATCCGCTGGATCTTCACACTCACTTACGGCGATACGGTCGCCGCCCACGAAGCCTGCCGGTATGTCCGCAAACTCCATGTTCCGGTCCGGGGGGAGTATATGGACGCGCAGGGTACCGGCCGTCGCTACTCGGCGAACGACCCCGGGCTGTCCGAATGGGTCCACCTGGCCTTCACCGACGCATTCCTGCGTTCCTACGAACTCTTCCGCGGCCCCGTGCCAACACGGCTCGGTGGTGCCGACGCCTATGTCGGCCAATGGGCGAAGGCCGGTGAACTCATGGGGGTCATCGATCCACCGCGCACCGACGCCGAATTGCGTCAACGCCTTCAGGGGTACGACGACGAGGGCCTCCTGGCCGGTGGTCCTCGCGTGGATGAGGTGGTGTCCTTCCTGAAGAACCCTCCGCTGGATCCGATGCTGATGCCCGGCTACCGCCTGCTCTTTGCCGCCGTCGTTGATTCCCTTCCGGGGCGGTACCGCGACCTGCTCGGGCTCTCAGCCCCTGCACTGGGACTGCCCGGCGGCCGTCAGGTCCACGTTCCCGTACGCTCCGGCGCGAAGGCGTCGTTGGCCGTCATCGGTGCCGCCTTGGGCAAACAGGGGCCCAGCGAGCTGGCGGCACTGCGCCGGCTCGCCCGGATCGGCCAGCCCGGGGATCTGACCTACACCGATTATGGGTTGACCGAACTCGGGCACGCGCCGGCGGGTTACCGAACCGTCAGGCGGCGCTCACGCGTCGGGGCCGGCGAGGACGCGTTCCGCCGCCTGGCCGACGGGATCCTGGATTGGCAGATGCACCGCGGTGCCGGACTGAGGGTGCCGGAGGATACCCCGCGGGCGAGCCCGGGCGTCCGCGTCGTCTCCGGCATGGGGATCGGACCGATCCGGGTGCCCGCGCCCTGCCGGGTGTTGTGGAGCCTGGAGCCGGAGGCTGCGGATCCGGATACCGGGCCGCGCCGGGCCGGCTTCGGCTACGGAACCCTGAAGGGCCATCCCGTGGCGGGGGAGGAGGCCTTCACCGCCGTGCTAGATGACGAGGGCACCGTCTGGTTCGAGGTCCTGGCCTACTCGAAGCCGGCCAACTGGTTGATGCGGGCTGCGGCACCGGTGACCCACCGAACCCAGGAGTGGGTGACTCGGGCCTACTTCGAATCCGCCGAACGGTTGGCCGACGGCCGCCTGTCCTGAGGATGGACCGCGGAAGAATCCCGAGGAATCAGGGGCGGGGCGCCCGGCGGCGCAGAGGACTGTTGACCACGCGGCGGGAGGATCTGGACACCGGGGGGTTCGAGATGACGATCTGGGATCCCTGTTCGCTGCGCTCGGTGCGGGCGATCAGATCCGGGAGAGTCGGGACGTCACCGCCGTCGATTTCGTCGCGGAGCTGCGGCAACGGTGGAGATTGCGGCCGACCCACACCTTGGCGTCCCAACATCAGCGAGACAAGCAGGGCGAGTGCTCCCGCCACCGCGAGGATGCCCGCCCAGAGCCAGGTGCTCTGGAAGGCGCCGGAGAGCAGCAGCAGGGCGGGGATCGTGGCCGAGAGATGGGCGATGAGCACGGTGAACCAGCCGGTGGCGGCGGTCAGCGACTCCATGCCCAGGGCAAGGACGAGGTAGAACATCAGCCACAGGATGGTCCATAAAAGCCAGATCACCCCGAAGACCGGATCCCCGACGAGGGTGAACTGCAGATAGGACATCACGACCGCGACGCCGGAGACGAACAGCGAAAACCAGCCGACCCCTTCGCCATCGAGCCCGAAGGTGATGTTGAAGGCGATGTAGAGGTAGGTGAACCCGAACAGGTACAGGCCCGAGGCGGAAAGCGTCATGGCCGGGTCGCCGCCGGACTGGGCGATGATGATGGTGGGGAAGATGACCTGCATGGCCCCGACGAAGTAGTTCATCGGGGCGGCAGCGCGTCCGGGGACGAAACCCAGCAGCATCAGGCCGTTGATGAAGAGCACGGCGCCGACATACAGCAGTCCGACGTTTCCCATGGGGAACTCCTTGTGAAGTCGTGTTGACCGGTGGAGGTCCCCGAAAGGTGGGCCAGCATTTGGCGGCGCACGCGAGGGTGGTCGATGAGGCCCATCATAGTCGTGAAACAGGGCCCGACCAACGCGAAGCCGGTGTCGCTGAAGGATGAAAATGTCTTTCCTGTATGGCAAGACAAATGTAGTCTGGCCGCATGGATTCCGATGACACCCCCAATGCGGCCCAGGCCGGGGAGTCGCTTGTAGCACTCGGCGCCGTCGGTGAACTGAATGCCGAACGCCTGCAATGCCCACCACGCTATTGGTTCCTGGTGGGCTTCATCCTTGCCGTCCTGGCCCTGGTGCCACTGGTCACCGATCTGCTGTCGATGCCGGCGGCCCTGCTGGTGCTGCCGGGAGCGATCCTGGTGGTCTTCCTCTTCGCCTCGTGGAAGCAGCCCAGCGCGGTGCGCCATATCCGCCTGCACGGTTCCATGTGGTTGCCCTTTCTGGGCGGCGTGCTGGTGGTGGGGTTCATCGGAGGAATCAACTCCGCCCTCTACGACACCCATGGTTGGTGGTGGATTCCGGTCATTGCCGCCGTGGTGTTGTTCTGCCTGGGCACGATCGGCGGACCGGCGCTGGACCGGTATTGGGCCCGTCGCGTCCGGAACCCGCGGGACTGAGCCGTCATGAGCCAGGACGGGTTCGACCCGGTGATCCACCCCCTTCCACGGCTGCGGATCTGTGCCCTGCTGGAGCCGGTCCGCGGCGAAACCTTCGGGAGGGTCCGTGACCTGCTGGGGTTCACCGACGCGACGTTGAGCAAGCACGTCCGGGTGCTGATCGATGCCGGCTATCTCGAGCCGACGAACGCGGTACGCGCGGGACGCCGTCCCGTCACCCTGGCCATGACCCGTGCCGGCAGGGTGTCCTTCCGACTCCATATCGACGCACTGAACCAGCTAGCCGAAACTCCGAAGGAGACCAACTGATGACAGGAAGCACCACACCAGCTTCGGCCGGACGGACTCCGGCCACAGTGCTCGGTCGTGCCGGGGCCAGCGGGGCTGCCGTCGGGCTCTGGTACGCACTGCCCGATTATGTGGATCGGCGCCGGTCGCGGGTCCTGGCCAAGCTGGCGATCCTTGCAGGGGCGGGCGTCGTGTTCGCCCGTCGACAGGATCCGGATTCATCGCCGACTGCGCCGTCGGCAGTGGGAACGACGCCGGGGCGCGGCCCCGGGCCTCTGGATACCGCCGGCCAGGGGCAGCTCGCAGACGAAACGGCGGGAACCAGGGCCCGCCTCAAGAACCTGAACCCCGGGCTAGTGATCGGACTGGGTGCCACGATCCTGATAGTGGGCATCGGTGCGAACATCGCCACCGAACGCTGGATCCATCGGTTCGGCGAACGCCTCAAGGCCAACGGATCCAGCCGCCCCCATACGGCCATCGGTTTGATAGCCGGGAGTCTGACCGCCCTGGCGAGCCTGGATGATCTCCCGTCTCCACGGGAATGAGGAAAGTGACGATCTCACTCGTCTAAGATCATCACTTTCCATAACGGGGCCTAGTGCCAGCTTGCGGTGTCGGGGTCGATGCCGTGGTTGCGGGCGTTGGCATCGATGCTTTGACGGAACCATGCCGCAAGGCCGGTACGGACGCCGTCGTAGTGAGCAGCGAACGCCGGATCAGACTCATACATACGACCGAGACAGACCTGCATCTGTCGGGTGAGGGAAAAGTATGAGGCCGAGAACACTGCGCGGTGACGTTCCACGAGTAGCTGCGCTTCCGGGCTGCCAGGTGTGAAACCGGCCTGCATGGACTCCCCGAGGGAACGGTCGAGGTCGGCCATGGTATCGGCGATGGATTGCCATTCCGCCGGACTACGGGTGGCTGATTGCTCGGCATACTGCTGCCATTGGGGCGTGCCTTCGTAGCGTTGGCGGGCTTGGGCCGACCAGTCAGGGTTCCACCGCGGGCCGAAGATGGCCGTCTGTTCCTGGACGGTCAGCAGCAGGCCGTGCTCATGGGCGTCGATCATTCGATCCAGTCCGGCACCGAGCTGCTGGAGATGCTCGATCCTGTCGGCGACGTGCTGGCGTTGGGTGCGCAGGGCGGCCGGTACGTCCGTCGCTGAGTCGTCGAGGATGGCACGGATTCTTTCCAATCCGAGGCCGAGCTCGCGGTAGACGACGATTCTGTGGAGGCGTTCCAAATCAGCGGCGGTGTAGAGCCGGTATCCGGTAGGCGTGCTCAGCGAGGAGCGCGCCAGGCCAATCTCATCCCAGTGGTGTAGCGCGCGGATGGTTACGCCCAGTCGCGTCGCGGCCTGACCGACGGTCAGGCCATCGGCAGAAGTTGCCTCAGGCATGCTCCTGATTCTCCCCTGGACGGCCCTCCGAAGGGGTGATCCCGATATCTTCAAGATTCCGCGCCTCCTGGCTGGCCGGGTCAAAGGGCTTGGCCGCGGTGAAGACGACCCGGGCGTTCTCTGGGGTGATCACCTCGACATCACGAGTGTTCCACGGGGTATCTCGGGGTCCCGCGACCGAGCCAGGGCGCAAGGCGCGGCAGGCTTCAACCAAGGCATTGATCTGGCCCAGGACGCCCGCGAAACTGAAGCCGATGGCCGGGGGCTGGTCTGGAATGCTCCGCGCCTGGACGAGAAGCACGTCCTGGAAGGCCCACCGGCGCAGATGTACCAGCGTGCCGGGGATGCTGAAGAGTTCGAAGAACCCGAGTCCACGAATCCAGAAGTCCACGGATTCCTCCAAATCGCACGACGGAATCGTGACGAATGCGGGCATCCCATAGATGCCGCGGAAGGGTTCCGGCGGCACCGCTTCCGGTGTGGGTACGGGTACGGGGCTGATGTCGAATGCGTTGTAGTAGTCGCTCATGTACCCCAGCCTCCGGCCTCACGCTACGTGAGGGTCAAGCCGTCGCGCGAAAACACCCGTGGCCCCGCGGGAGACCGCCGGGGCACCGGGGGGAATGTGCGTACCGATAACAAGTACATAGGCCGCCTGGCCGGCTGGGCGGGGGGCA
>JAKDMV010000183.1 GCA_030452125.1 Micrococcaceae bacterium | reverse complement strand
TCTAGGTCACTGCCGACCCGGCGAGGCGGCCGGTGGTTTGTGGTCGGAGCAAAACCGGCGACACACCACCGGCCAGGCTAGGCGCGCCGGATGGATCGACGGATCTGGAGGCCCGCCAGCCCGAAGAGGAGGGCCAGGATCCCGGAGACCAACCCCGCCCACCAGCAGGACGTCGTCCAGCGGGCGGCGATGGCGACGACCACTTCCGTGATGCCCAGCATCATGGCCCAGGCACCGACGAACAGGGCCACGGCCAACGCCGTCAAGCCGGGGGCGACCAGGCCGGCCAGGACTGTGATGACGGCACCGGCCAGGATCCATCCCGAGTGTGCCGCCGCGGCCTCGGATCGCGGCGCGCGCTGAACCACTGGGAGCCGGCCGCCACGCCATCGACGATCGCGTGGATCCCGAAGACGATCGACACCAGACCAGGCCACCACAGGGCATTCCCGACGGGCCTGGACGGGGCAACTGTCAGACTATTGGCCACTTGAACCTCTTCGACCGAAACCCCGGTGCCCCCGAACGGGGGAGCCGGGCCGTGGGAGACTTCGGGCCGGGAGTCGGGGCGTCCTTCGTGGAACCGGCAGGGCACCAGCACACCCTCGGGGTCAGGGGGCTACCTCGGCCGAATCGATGGTGGCCCTGGCATAACTCGCCCGGGTCGCCGTGGCCGTATGCATCCAACTGAATCCATGCGATCTCGCGACGGCCGTATGGCCCATTCGTGCGACGTCGTCCCGGTGCGTCGCCGCGTGGGCGATGGCCTCGGCCCAGCTTTCCGCCGAGAGATCGGGGACGAGGACCCCGGTGGAGCCATCGGCGACACTATGGCGCAGGCCGCCGACGTCATGGGCCAGCACGGGGGTCCCGCAGGCCTGTGCCTCCATGGCGACCAGGCCGAAGGATTCGCTGTAGGAAGGCACGGCCACCACATCGGCAGCCCGGAACCAGGCAGCCAGCTCGTCGGCCGGCGACGGCGGAAGCAGGTGGGCGATCTCCTGGAGCTGTTCTTCATCGATCAGCCGCGCCAGGTCCAGGTCCTTCGAGCCGCTGCGGGAGCCGATGATTGCCAGCTCCACCTCGATGTCCGGCCGGGTGCGCGCCAGCAGCCCCAGGGCGCGCAACAGCACCTGGGGTCCCTTGAGCTTCTGGATGCGCCCGGCAAAGACCAGCCGCAGGGGATCCACTGCCGGACCAGGGGTGTGTCCCGCGTCGGCGACCCACATCCGGGGCCCTTCGGGGTGGAAGGTCTGCAGATTCACTCCGGGGACCACCAGGTCGATGCGGGAGGGCTCGGCGCCGTAGTCGGTGACCAGCTCATCGGCCTCGGCTTGGCTGTTGGCCGTCAGTCGGGTGGCCCGGCGAGCCAACTGCGTCTCGGCCTCGACCCGGCGATCCGATTCCTCAGCATCCTGTTGGAGCCGGCGTTTGACCTTCGCCAGGGTGTGCATGGTGTGGACCAGGGGCAGTTCCCACCGGCTGGCCAGTTCCAGACCGACGATCCCCGACATCCAGTAGTGGCTGTGGATGATGTCGAACGGTCCATGGTCGCCGCCGGCGATCCTTGCGGTGATCTCCGGAAGGTGGTCGGGCAGATCCTCCTTGGCCAGCGGGCCGTCGGGGCCGGCCGGGACATGGTGGACCCTCACCCGCTCGTTCAAGGACACCGACTCGGTGCCCCGGGGGCCACGGGTGAAGATGTCCACCAGCAGTCCGGAGGAGGCCATGGCCAGGGCGACCTCACGGACGTAGACGTTCATTCCCCCGGCATCCCCCGAGCCCGGCTGGTCCAACGGAGAAGTATGCAGGCAGAGCATCGCCACATGCAGCGGTGGCGAATTCTCGGGATCCGGCAGGTGGGTGGCCGGATGAGGGGCGTGCGTCATGGAGGTCCTGGAAGGGCTGGGTGGAGGATGGCCAAGCGTTCCCCTGAAGACTAGTCCGAACGGCCGCCCGGGTACTACTTGCCGGTGTCCCCGGTGTCCTTCGTGCTCTTGGTTTTCGCGATGAAGGCCTTCACCAGGGCCGGGACATCAGCCGTCGGCGTCTGGCCGTCAACTTCGTCAGGGAACCATTCGCCGCAGTGGCGGGCCACCTCCTCAACGGTCAGGGGCGCCGCGAATTCCTCCGTATCGGGCGAGTCGCCGGCCCAGGGGTGGGCCTTGACAGCCCGGGTCAGGAGAGTCATCTCGATCGTCCCCAGGACACGGGATGCCGGGGGCTCCGGGGCCTTTGCCGTGTCCTCTTCCCCGCTGAGGTATTCGTCCTCGTAGGCGAGGCAGAGCCCGTCCAAGGTCGCTGGCTCATCCCTGCCCGGATCCGGCGAAGCGCTCGGCTCACCGGCGGTCGGGGACGGTGTCGGGGTCGGAGTGGAGGTCGGCGGCACCGAGGGCGTCGGGGTGACCGTGGGGGT
>JAKDMV010000008.1 GCA_030452125.1 Micrococcaceae bacterium | reverse complement strand
CCGCCTCGATCCGACCGTGGAAGTCATTGATGCCCAGCAACTGGATGGTGCTGGTTCCCGGCCGGTGGTGCCCAGATCCATGACCCCCGCCGTGATGACCCCCGCCAGGATGACCGCCATGGCCGTTGCCGTGGCCCCCGCCGTGGTGGCCTCCCGGCCCGCCACCGTGGTGGCTTCCGTGGCTGCCCCCCGCGGGGGCGGCGGCCTGGGCCGGCGCCACCAGGGTCGTGGCGGCCAATGCGAGGCCCGCGACGACGACGCCGGCTCTCTGGATCGAATGCGCGCGTGGCTTCATATCGAGACTCCCGAAGATGCGAAATGTGAGGTGCCACACACCCGTGGCGTACGGGCGATCCTACCGAGCGACAGGGGCCTGTCAAGGAAAAAATGTGGTCTATTCCACAAAGATTGCAGTTGTGCAATCTTTGCATGAGTGCATAAACTGTACCTATGCAAGAAGTGCCCTTGACCCAGCGTGAGCGCAACCGCCTCGAGACCTGGAACGCGATTCATGACGCCGCAGCTGCCATGACGCTCGAAGACGGGCCGGTCTCCGTGACGATCGAGGCGGTCGCCTCCCGTGCGGGGGTCTCCAAACGAACGTTCTTCAACTATTTCCCCACCAAGGAAGACGCCATTCTGGGCACGCGGGCACCCTTGGTGTCCGATGAACTGCTGGAGAAGTTCCGCAGCAGTGATGCGGACCTGCTGACCCGGATCGTCAGGATCCTTGCCGGGGTGATGGCGACGAGTCTCGGCCGGGGCCACGCCTACCAGGTCAGGCGCGACATCATCACCCGGTATCCGGAACTCAAGGGTCGGATGGTCCAGCACATCAATGCCGCCGAAGGGCTGGTCGACGAGATCCTGCACGAACGCATGGACAGCGAAGCGGCCGAGGAAACGCTGAACCTGCTGCCCGATGGCCAGGATTCCGCCCGGGCGCTGCTCATGCTCGCGGGAACCATCACCCGATTCGCCTACCGTTCCGATCCACAAGGGACCGTCGCCGACATCGATCTGCACATCGACTCAACCGTCAAGATTTTCCGAGAGGTAATGCAAGCCACCCATGACAACGCTTAAAACCACCAGAGCCAAGCCGGTGCTCGGCAGCAAGAACCACATCATGCTGCTCTTCGCGGCCCTGATGATCACGATGCTGATGGCCTCGCTGAATCAGACCGTGCTCTCCGCCGCCCTGCCCACCATGGTGGGCGAGCTCAACGGCGTCGAACACATGGCGTGGATCATCACGGCGTTCATCCTGGCCTCCACCATCATGATGCCGGTCTACGGCAAGCTCGGAGATCTCTTCGGGCGCAAACCGCTGCTGATCATCGCCATCCTGATCTTCATGAGCGGGTCTGTGCTCGGCGCCCTCTCCGGCACCATGAACGGCGTCATCCTCGCCCGCGTCGTCCAGGGGCTCGGTGGTGGCGGGTTGATGATCCTCTCCCAGGCCACCATCGCCGACGTCATCCCGGCTCGTGAGCGCGGCAAATACATGGGCGTCATGGGTGGGGTCTTCGCCTTGTCCTCGGTCGCCGGACCACTGCTCGGTGGGTGGCTGACGGAGGGGCCGGGCTGGCGTTGGGCCTTCTGGCTGAACCTGCCCTTGGGCGTCCTGGCGGTGCTGGCCACCATCTTCCTGCTGCATGTGCCCCGGACGGTCAACGAGGCCCGCCCCAAGATCGACGTCGTCGGGATGATGATGATGGGGATCGCCACCACCACCCTGGTGCTCGCCTGCACCTGGGGCGGGAACACCTACGCCTGGGATTCCCCCGAGATCCTGGGACTGTTCGCGGCCACCCTGGTCTTCGCGGTGGCCTTCGTCCTGGTCGAGCGCAAGGTCTCCGAACCGGTGATCCCGCTGATGCTGTTCAAGAACCGCAACTTCGTCCTGACGACATTCGCGGCCCTGATGGTCGGCATCGCGATGTTCGGGGCCATCGGCTACATGCCCACCTACCTGCAGATGGTCACAGGCTTCGGCCCGACCCAAGCCGGCTTGCTGATGATCCCGATGATGGGCGCCCTGCTGGTGACCTCGATCGTCGTGGGGCGCCAGGTCTCGGCCTCGGGGCGCTATAAGAAGGTCATGATGGCCGGCACGCTGGGCCTGGGCCTGGGCCTCGGACTGCTTTCGACCATCCACTCCGACACGGAGGTCTACATGATCTGTGTGTTCCTGGGCGTGATCGGTCTGGGGCTGGGCATGAGCATGCAGATGCTCACCCTGGTGGCGCAGAACTCCTTCCCGCTGAAGTTCGTCGGCACGGCGACCGCCGGGCAGAACTACTTCCGCCAGGTCGGGGCCACCCTGGGCTCGGCAGTGGTCGGTTCGCTCTTCGCCAGCCGGTTGAAGGACATCCTGGCCGATAAGTTGCCCGATGGCGCCTCGTCGGGAGCCAGCACCAACTCGCTGACCCCCGAACTGGTCACCTCGCTGCCGGCCCCGATCCGCGAGGTCATCGTCTCGGCCTATAACGAGGCCCTGGTCCCGTTGTTCCTGTGGATGGTCCCGTTGGCCATCGCCGCGACCATCGCCCTGTTCTTCATGAAGGAATCGAAGCTGGCCACCCGCATCGAGCGTGAGATACCGGCGACCTCGGCGGCCGAGGGGCAGTTGGCGGCCAGCGACGTGCCCGGGCCGACGGACCACCGTGAACCGGTGTCCGTGGGAGCCGGTGGTGGCGGCAGCGAACCGTCCCGCGTGCCGTCCATGGCCCCCGTGCCGGCCGCCCAGGCCATGGAGCCGGTAGGCGATGGACCGGGGCAGCGTCCACGGGGCGCGCACCGTGCCGGCGTCGAGGGGGACTGACCGGGAACCGGGGGTCCGGGCTCGATGTCACAACGGGGGTGCTTCCCGGAGGGGGCGCCCCCGTTGTGACGGGCCACATTGCGCGGCGAACGGCGTTGGACAACACTGGAAAGACAGGGACCCGATTGGTGTCCCGCTGCACCAACCAAGGAGTGACACCGTGAGCGAACCCATCAATGTGGGACCGGTCGAAGACATCGAAGAAGGCGAGGCCAAGGTCATCGACTCCGATGACACGGGAACCGGAAACGATATTTCCATCTTCCACAGCGAAGACGGTGGTTTCTACGCGCTCGACGACGAATGCACCCATGAAACCGCGTCGCTGGCCGAAGGCTGGATCGAAGACGGCGAAGTCGAATGCCCCGTGCACTCGGCCCGTTTCTGCCTCAAGACCGGTGAGGCACTCTGCCTGCCGGCAACCGTCAACGCCCGCATCCACAAGGTCGAGGTCCGCGACGGGGACATCCTGCTCTACCCCGGAGTGTCACCGAACGCCGGCTAGGCGCTCCAGCGCCAGCGTCGTTCCCAGTTCGGGCCGGTCGGCCGGGTGCTCGAGATAGTGCACCAAGGCCGAATGCAGGACGTTCGGGTCCGCCAACAGGTACGCCACCTGCACCACCACCTCCTTGCGGGCGGTGGTGCCGTGGTCTTCCGGACCGTCGGAGGCCGTCCGGTCGCGGCCACGCAGGACCACCAACGCCGGGCCTCTCCGGCCCAGGGGGGTGCGGCCGCGGGGGTTCTCGGCGCTGATCGAGCCCATGTCCCGCCAATACATCTCGGCGAGCCCCAGGGGGCCGAAGACCACCACACGGCTCCGGGTCAGGAAGACCCCCGGTTGCTGCTCGGCGGAGGCGATGCGCAGCAACCGCAGGCCCTCGCGCAGGATCATGAATCCGGCCACGCCCAGGACGATGGCGCCGGCGATGGTCCAGAAGCGTTCGAATCCTGCGTGCCACAGCGCGAATTTCCCCACCGCAGCCAGCGCGGCGACCAGCCCGATGACCCCGAGTCCGACCGTGGCCGCGGCAAAGGCCGCCGAATTATGGCGGTAGGCGAAACGGGTGGAGGCCCGCAAACCGCTGGAGGTGTCCACGGCGCTGAGCTCGGGAAGCCGGGCGTCGGGGGTCAGCCGGAATTCGCGGAACAGTGACACGACGGTCCCGATCCCGAAGGCCACCAGGGGGACCCCGAAGAGCAGCGATTGCAGGACCAGCGCCCAGATCCCCAGCCCGATGAGGAACCCGGCCATGACGAAGGCGGGAAGCAGGTGGTGCGCCAACTTCCATTCCCGGTTGCGGGGGGCCCACTGGCCCTCGCGGCGTTCCTCTGCTGACATGGATCCATCGTATCGAGGAACCGCGGGGTTCGGAGGCCGCCGGGCGCGTCCTAGTTCAGCCGACGCAACGGGGCACCGGCCAGCCAGGCCTTCACGTCCTCGAAGGCCTGCCCGTAGAAGACCTCGTAGGTCTGCCGGGTGACGTAGCCCAGATGCGGGCTGAGCACGGTCCGCGGCGCGGCGATGACCGGGTGGTCGGCCGGGAGCGGTTCGACGTCGAAGACATCCAGTGCCGCGCCGCCCAGCCAGCCTTCATGCAGACCCCGCAGCATTGCCTCCTGGTCCACGATCGCGGCCCGTGAGGTGTTCACCAGCAGCCCGGCGGGCCCCAGCAGGCGAAGATTCGTCTCGTCGACCAGTCCGCGAGTGCGTTCCGAGAGCTGCAGGTGGACGCTCAGGACATCGGCGGAGGCGAACAGTTCCTCGCGACCCACGAGCCGGGCCCCTGCCGCGGCGGCCCGGTCCGCTTCCAGGTTCTGGCTCCAGGCGATGATGTCCATCCCGAAGGCCGCCCCGTAGGCGGCGATGCGTGAACCGATCCGGCCCAGTCCCAGGATGCCCAGGGTGCTGCCGCAGAGGCCGAAGCCGACGTCGGTACCGTTTTGCCAGGTGCCGGCCCGCAACGACGCCTGTTGGGCCGGGACATCCCGCATCCAGGCCATGAGCAGTGCCCACGTGAGCTCGGGGGTGGCGGTGGTGGACCCGGCGGTCCCGCAGACCGTGATGCCGGCCCCGGTGGCGGCGTCGAGGTCGATGGAGGCGTTGACCTTTCCGGTGGTGACCAGCAGCTTCAACCCGGGCAGGCCGGCGATGATCTCGGCATCGAAGGCCGTGCGTTCGCGCATGGCGACGATGATGTCGAATCCCGCCAGGGCCTCCACCGTGTCCCGGGCGGTGGCCAGGGTGTCGTGGAAGACGACGATCTCGACGTCCTCCAGCGTGGTCCAGGGCGCGAAATCCAAGGCGACGTCCTGATGGTCGTCGAGGATGGCCAGCCGGTGGGCCGGAGGGTTGGTGGGGGACATGGCAGGGCCTTTCGTACTGGTTCTCGTGGTCCGTGGACCCGGCGCGGTCGCCGGGGGCGGGTGCCGGTCAGTCCTGCAGGCGTTCCAACGTCCGGCGCAGCGATTGCGCCGGACGGCCCAGCAGCCGTTCGACATCCGCACTGACCGGTTCCAGCTCCCCGGAGGCGATCGCGGTGTAGGTGCTGATCCAGGCGTCCATCTGCCAGTCGGGGGCACCCAGACCGTCCCGGGAGGCCAGGGCTTCGGCCACGGTCTCGTGGAGGTAGCGGGTCTGCACCCCGGTGACCTCGGTCATCACCGCTGCCGCCTGATGGAGGTCGAACGCCTCGGGCCCGGTCAGGTCGTAGGTGTGGCCGGCATGGACCGGTTCCCGCCCGGCGGCCCAGGCCACGGCGGCTTCGGCGAGCACCACTGCCGCCACCGCGGCGACGTCGTCCCGGGCCACCGCGGAAACCCTGCCCTCGGCCGCCGGGCCGCGCAGAAGATGGTCGTCACCGGCGAAGAGCGGGAAGACGTCCTGGTAGAAGTTATCGC
The DNA here is from genome assembly GCA_030452125.1 of Micrococcaceae bacterium. GTDB lineage: Bacteria > Actinomycetota > Actinomycetes > Actinomycetales > Micrococcaceae > Arthrobacter_H. The sequence goes on along the minus strand of JAKDMV010000008.1, from coordinate 43,003 downwards.
GCAGGATCGTATGCGGCACCCCGGAATCGGCCAGCAGCTTCTCGGTGGCAAAGTGGTCGCGGGCCAGGGTGAAGACGGCATCGGGGGCGGCGGCGAAGAACGAGGTATAGACGATTTGCCCCACCCCGGCCGCCCGGGCCGCCCGGATGAACGCGGCATGCTGGGCCAGCCGGTCGGAGGCCTCCTCCGCGGAGACCATGAGGACGACGTCGACCCCCTCCAGGGCACGGACGGCCCCCGGCTGATCGGCGAAGTCCAGGGCCGCCGCGGAAGCCTCGGCGGCCGCCGTCGTGCGGGGCAGCGCGCGGGCCGCGGCCTCGGCCCGTTCGACGTCACGGGAGAACAGCCGCAACCGCACCGTTCCGGCCAGGCGGCGGGCCACCAGGGAACCGACCTTGCCGGTGGCGCCGGTGATGGCGATCAAGGGGGTGTTGGGGGAATCGTCGTCGGTCATGACCCCCACGGTACGCCGGGGGCGACGTGGAATGGGCGGAGGGGGCGGTTGCGAATACGATGGCGACATCATGAAAAAAACTCGTTCCCTCGCCAAGCCCCTGACGTGGCTGTTGATCATCGCCCTGGTAGGAACCGTAGGAGCCGGTGCGCTGCAAGGCGTCCTGTGAACGGGGGAGTCGTGAACGAGGACGCCACCGGGGCCGGGACCGCCGCCTCCCCCGCGGAAGCACTGATCGAGCCGACCCGACGCGTCGGAGCCCGCTGGGTGACCGGGGCGATCATGGTCAACCTGGTCATCAACGTCGCGTTCTTCGCGCCCATCAACATCCTGATCGGGTTGCAGGCCACGGCGATCGACGCCGGGAACAAGGAAGCCATCCTCACCCTGGTGACCGCCTGCGGTGCCGCCGTCGCGCTGGTCGCCAACCCCGTCACCGGGGCCCTGTCGGACCGGACCACCTCCAGATGGGGCCGGCGCTCGCCGTGGATCCTCGCCGGAGCGGTGCTGGGCACCGCGGCGATGCTCTTCCTTTCCGGGGCCACCACGGTCGCCGCCCTGGTGATCGGCTGGGCGTTGGTCCAGGCCGGCTGCAACGCCATGTACTCGACCATCACCGCTGCGGTCCCGGACCGGGTGCCGGTCGCCCAGCGGGCTTCCGTGGGCGGGCTGGCGGCCATGGGCCAGACCCTGGGCATCCTCGGGGGATCCGTCGTCGGATTCGTCATCTCCGGGAACATCGCCGTCGGCTACTGGATCTGCGCGGCGGCCATCGCCGTCGGGGTGATCCCCTACCTGACCCATCGTGATGATCCGGTCCTTCCTCCGGGGCACCATCCGCCGTTCCGGCTCGGCCGGTTCCTGCGCTCCTTCTGGATCAACCCCGTGAAGCATCCGGACTTCGGCTGGGCCTGGCTGACCCGTTTTCTCATGTTCGTGGGCAACCAGCTGGTCATCGTCTACCTGCTGTTCTTCCTCACCGATGTGATCCACCATCCGGATCCCGCCGCCGGTGTGCTGGTGCTGACCGGGCTCTACGCGGTCATGGTGGTCATCACCAGCGTGCTGGCCGGGCGGTGGAGCGACCGGGTGGGACAGCGCAAGGTCTTCGTCGCCGGGGCCTCGGCGGTGATCGCCTGCGCCGCGCTGATCATGGCGTTCTTCCAGGTCTGGCCGGCGGCGATGGTCGGCGCGGCGGTCCTGGGCATCGGCTTCGGGGCCTATCTCGCGGTCGACTTCGCCTTGTTGACCCAGGTGCTGCCCTCGGCAGCGGCCCGTGGCAAGGACATGGGGGTGGTCAATGTCGCGGCCGCCCTGCCCCAGGTGGTCGCCCCGGCGCTGGCATTGCTGGCGGTGAAGTTCCTCGGCGGCTACATGGCCCTGTTCGTCTTGGCGGCGATCATCGGTCTGGCGGCGGCCGCCCTGGTGTATCGGATCAAATCCGTTCCCTAAGGGTCCGGCCGTGGTCGGGACGCCCTGGATTCGGCGGTATTCTGGGTGAATGGATTGGTTACGCGAGGCTCCCTTCGGCTGGGCGTACCTCTTCCTCTTCCTGCTCTCCATGGCGCGGGCGAACACGACCTACTGGGTGGGTCGCGGGGTCGCCGCGGGGGTGAGCCATTCCCGCTTCGAATACGTCCTGGAAGGCCCGATCTACCGCCGGGCCCAGCGCTTCGTCGCTCGCTGGGGGATCCTGGCGGTTCCGCTGTCCTTCCTCACCATCGGGATCCAGACCGCGGTGAACGCCAGCGCGGGGATGTCCCGGATGCCGTTGTCGCGTTACCTGCCCGCCGTGATCGTCGGCTGCCTGATGTGGGCGTTGATCTACGCCACGGTGGGGATGGCGGTGGTCTACGCGGCCATCGCGGTCGGCTGGCAGTGGATCGCGTTGGCCGGGGTCGTGGTGGTGGCCGGGGCCGTCCTGTGGATCAGGTACCGGCGCCGGAACGGCTAGGCCACGGGGCCTGCTCCTAGTCGGAGGGGACCGCCATGAACGAGGCCGGGACCAGATCCGCGCCCGCGACGCCTTCGAGCATCCGCGGTTCGATCAGGACTCCCGAACGCAGGATGCTGATCTGCCCGGTGGACTCCAGGATCACGCAGGCGACCTCGGTGCGGTGGCGGATGCCTGCCTGGCGCAGCCGGGCCACCAGCTCCCGCTCGGAGACGTGGGTCCGCCGCAGGTTGGCCTGGATGACCTCGTCCCCGGCCATGAGCACGAACGTGCGGTTGTTGATGAGTCCGGCGGCCCGACGGAACCGACGGAGCTGACCGGTGACCGCTTGCAGGACCAACAGGGTGACCAGTCCCAGGGCACCGGCGACCACCGTCGGGGTGTAGCCGAGGATCGCCCGCCCGACGACGGCGCCGAGGGCGACGGCGGCCGCCAGGTCGAAGCTGGACAGGCTCGCCATCGTGCGTTGGCCCATGATCCTGATCAGCCCCAGCACCACGAGATAGAGCGCGATGGCGGATACCACCACCCGTGCCGCATCAACCCACGTCAGTCCATATTCTTCCCACATCTTTTTCCTTTCCGCCAGCCTCAAGCCTAGACCGGTAGGCGGCTGGGGCCCGACGGGGAGCAGCGGCGGAGGGGCCTACGCGTGGTTCGTTGCTGCGGCGAGAACCTCTGCGGTCGGGGTGTGGGCCAGCCCCAGGGCCTCCGCCACGGGGGCGAAGGTGACGTGGCCGTCGTGCACGGTCAAGCCGTTGGCGAGCCCGTCGTCGTCCTGTAGTGCCTGCTGCCAGCCCTTGGAGGCGATCCGTAGCGCGTAGGGCAGGGTCGCGTTGGTCAGCGCCACCGTCGAGGTCTGCGGGACGGCGCCGGGCATGTTCCCCACGCAGTAGTAGACGGCGTCGTGCACCGTGTAGGTGGGGTCGACATGCGTGGTGGCATGCGATCCCTCGAAGCAGCCACCCTGGTCGATCGCGATGTCCACCAACACCGATCCCGGACGCATATGCGAGACCATCTCCGTGGTGACCAGCTTCGGGGCCGCGGCCCCGGGGATCAGCACCGAACCGATGACCAGATCCGCCGCGGCGACCTCGCCGGCGATCGTGAACTTCGTGGAGGCCAGCGTCTTGATCCGGCCGTTGTAGGCGACATCGATTTCCTTCAACCGGGCCAGGCTGATGTCGATGATCGTCACGTCGGCGCCCATGCCGGAGGTGATCGCCGCCGCATTTTCACCGGCGACACCACCACCGATGACCACGACCTTGGCCGGGCGGGTGCCGGGCACACCGCCCATCAGGATGCCCGAGCCGCCGGTGGGCTGTTGGAGCTGGAAGGCCCCGATCTGTGCGGCGAGCCGACCGGCAACTTCGGACATGGGCGCCAGCAGCGGCAGGGTCCGGCCGGCGGTGACCGTCTCGTAGGCGATCGCCGTGGCGCCGGCGTCGATGATGGCCCGGGCACACTCGCTCGAGGCGGCCAGATGCAGGTAGGCGAAGAGGATCTGGCCGGCACGGATGCGGTGGTATTCCTCGGCGACGGGTTCCTTGACCTTGAGCACCATGTCGGCGTCGGCCCAGGCCCCGTCGGCGTCCGGGGCGATCGTCGCCCCTGCGTCGACGTAGAGTTCGTCGGGGATGCCCGAGCCGAGGCCCGCGCCGGTCTCGACGAGGACCTCGTGACCCTGGGCGACGAATTCGGAGACCCCTGCCGGGGTGATGGCGACGCGGAACTCGTTGTTCTTGATTTCACGGGGGACGCCGATGATCATGAGGACTCCTTGGTGGGTCTGTACGCCGTGACGGACCCTCGGATTTCCTCTCCAGGGGTCGACGGCTGGCGGTACGAAACAGTGGTGGCTTTCCTGCGGTTCTTCGGGTGTGACGCAGATTTTATTTCGGTACAATCGAGAATATCCGTAATTTCCATCCGCCCGAAAGAGTGTGACGTGGCCACAGCGAAGAATGTTCGGACCAGTCGGCATTACGAGCTCGATGATATCGACCGTGGTCTGTTGCGGATGCTCACCGAGAACTCGCGGCGGACCAACAACTCCTTGGCCGAAGAGCTCGGGATCGCCCCCTCGACCTGCCTGGCCCGCATGAACGCGCTGCGTGAGACGGGGGTCATCCGCAAATTCACCTTGGATCTGGATCCGGAGGTCCTCGGGCATGCGCTCGAGGCGCTGATCTTCGTGCGGATCCGCCCCGGGGCACGGCACCTGATGTCCAGTTTCGCCGAGGAGATCCGCAGCAAGGCCGGGGTGATGCAGCTGTTCTTCCTGGGAGGAACGGATGACTTCGTGATCCACGTGGCGGTCAAGGATTCCAACGATGTGCGCCAGTTCGTCCTGGACAACCTCTCGGCCAATCCGGCGGTGGCCTCCACGCAGACCTCACTGGTCTTCGAACATACCCGCGGCGAAGTTCCCTGGCTCTAGGGCGTGCGGCGGCGCAGGGTGATCGAACCCAGGACGATGGAACCGACGATCCACGCCCCGATGAACAGGGTCCGCACCACGATGTAGCCGGAGTCTTCGTCACCGGTGGCCACGGCGGTCAGGGCGTCCATGGCGTGGGAGAGCGGCAGCCAGTCCCCGATCGTTTCCAGCACGTCCGGGAGCTGGGCGCGGGGCAGGAAGAGTCCCCCCAGGAGGATCTGCGGGAAGACGAAGGCAGGCATGAACTGCACGACCTGGAACTCGGTGCGGGCAAAGGCACTGGCCAGCAGGCCCAGGGCGGTGCCCAGCAGGGCATCGGCCACCGCGACCAGGAAGAGCAGCCAGAGCCGGCCGTTGATCTCCAGACCGCAGACCCAGATCGAGAATGCCACGGCGATCGCCGTCTGCGCCACCGCGAGCAGACCGAAGGCCAACGCGTAGCCGAGCACGAAGGACCCCTTGCCCAGGGGCATGGTCAACAGCCGTTCAAGGGTCCCGGAACGACGTTCGCGCAGCGTGCTGATGCTCGCCACCAGGAACATGACGATGAACGGGAACATCGCGATGAGGGCCGGCCCGATGGTGCTGAAGACGTCGGTCTCGGAGAAGATCCAGGCCACCAGGCCGATCAGGAGGCTCGGGACGACCAGCAGGAGGGCGATCGTGCGTGGATCATGAAGGATCTGCGCCAGGACGCGTCCGGCGGTCGCCCAGGTGCCCGAGGGGCTCACCGGTTGCCTCCCGGGGCCTGACCGGCCGGGGCCCGGCGATGCCGTCCGCGGGTCCGCGGGGTGGCCGTGGCCGGCGGGTCGTTGGCGGCGATCAGGGTCAGGAAGGCCTCCTCGGTGGTCCCGGTTCCCGTGCTCCGCAGCAGTCCGGCGGGGGAATCGTCGGCAATGAACCTGCCCTCGCGCATCAGCAGCAACCGGTCGCACCGGGTCGCCTCATCCATCACATGGCTGGAGATCAGCAGGGTGGCCCCGTCCGCGGCCAATTGCCGGAAGAGGGACCAGAGGTCCGCCCGCAGCACGGGATCGAGTCCGACGGTGGGCTCATCCAGGATCATCACCTCGGGGTCCCCGAGCAGGGCCACCGCCAGCGAAACCCGGCTGCGCTGGCCACCCGAGAGGTTTTCGGTGACCTCATGGGCCGAACCGGCCAGATCCGTCAGCTCCAGCACCCGGTCGGTGTCCCCGCCGGGGGCGACGAGGACCTTGCGGAAGTATTCGAGGTTCTGCCGCACCGTGAGATCGTCATAGATGCTCAGCGATTGGGTCATGTAGCTGACCCGGCGGCGGAGCTGCCGGGAACCGGCCGGCTCGCCGAGGACCCGGACACTCCCGCCGTGGACCAGCTGGGTTCCGACGATGCTGCGCAGCAGGGTCGACTTCCCGCAGCCGCTGGGGCCAAGCAACCCCACCACGTCCCCGGAACCGACCGAGAACCCCAGTCCGTCCAGGACCACGGTCCGGCCGCGACGGACTACCAGGTCGTCGACTTCGATGGCTGGTGCCTCAGTGCCCATGGAACCCATGAGATCCCTGCCGGGGCCACGGGTCAAGCCCGTGGGCCCGCATCCGGCCGGCGGCCCGGAGCGGGTGGCTACCAGGAGGTTTCGCGGGGACGGCCTTCCTCATAGCCGGCGCTGGACTGCACGCCGACGACGGCACGTTCGCGGAACCTGGCGATCGACTCGGCTCCCGCGTAGGTGAAGGAGGAACGGACGCCGGAAATGATCGAATCAACCAGGTCCTCCACCCCGGGACGCGCCGGGTCGAGGTACATCCGCGAATGCGAGATGCCTTCCTCGAATAGTCCCGAACGGGCCCGGTCGAAGGCCGACTGCCTCTTGGTACGGTTCTGCACGGCACGGGCGGAGGCCATCCCGAAGCTTTCCTTATAGGAGCGGCCGTGGGGGTCCACCACCAGGTCGCCCGCGGATTCGTGGGTTCCGGCGAACCAGGAGCCGATCATGACGCTGGCGGCGCCCGCGGCCAGGGCCAGGGCGACGTCGCGCGGGTACTTCACCCCGCCGTCGGCCCAGACTTCGGCCCCCGATTCGTGGGCAGCCTGCGCGCATTCGAGCACGGCCGAGAACTGGGGGCGTCCCACCCCGGTCATCATGCGGGTGGTGCACATGGCCCCCGGGCCGACGCCGACCTTCAGGATGTCCGCCCCGGCGGAGACCAGATCGGTCACCCCCTCGGCGGCCACGACGTTCCCGGCCACGACCTTCAGCCGACGGCCGGTGCGTTCGGCGAATTCATCCCGGGCGGCGGTGACCTGCGGCAGCGCCTCGATCATCTTCTCCTGGTGGCCGTGGGCGGTGTCCACGACGAGGACGTCGACGCCGGATTCGAGCAGGCTGGTGGTCTTGGCCCCCACGTCCCCGTTGATGCCCACGGCGCCACCGACCATGAGCCGGCCCTGCGGGTCGACGGCGGGGGAGTAGATGGTCGAGCGCAGGATGCCCTTGCGGGTCAGCACCCCGGCCAGCCGGCCGTCCTCGAGCATGGGAACCATGGACAGATGGCGTTCGGCGATCGTATCGAAGACGGCGCGCGGGTCCTCGTCGACCGAAGCGGTGACGATGTTCTCGCTCATCACCTCGGAGATGCGGGCAAAGCGGTCGACCTCCTGGCAGTCGCCCAGGGTGACGATGCCCACCGGCTCGTGGCCGTTGAGGACGACGGCGGCCCCGTGGGACCGCTTCCCCAGCAGGGACAGGGCGGTCGAGACGGAATCGGTGGTCTGGACGGTGATCGGGGTTTCGAAGACGGTATGGGCGCCCTTGACCTGGCCGACCATGTCGTCGACCGCCTCCCGGCTGATGTCCTGGGGCAGGATCGCGATGCCTCCGCGACGGGCCACGGTTTCCGCCATGCGCCGTCCGGCGACGGCGGTCATGTTGGACACCACCAACGGGATCGAGGTTCCGATGCCGTCGGGGGTGGTCAGGTCCACGCTCGTGCGTGAGGCGATGGCCGAACGCGAGGGCACCATGAAGGTGTCGTTATAGGTCAGGTCATGGGACGGGTTGACGTCATTGAGAAACTTCACATGCTCGAGGGTACCGTTCAAATGAGTCCACGCGACACCACCGCCGGGGTCGTGGGGCATGTCCGGTGCCTCGCCGCGCCATGCGTGGCGAGGCATCCGGGGCTAGTCCTCGCGCGGGTCTCCCAGTCCGTAGATTGCGTCGTGTTCGACCGCTCCATACCGGTGATCGTACTGCGGCTTCTGGTAGGCCAACTCGCCGCCTTGCCGACCGCCATGGGGGCGACCATGGTCGGCATATTCCTCGCGGACGAAGACCAGCCGCCAGGGGCCGATGCCGATGCGGGCGCCGGTACGCAACGTGTAGGAGCCACCCTCCGGCAACCGGGTGCTGCCGGTCACCGGTGAGGTGGCCGTGAGGATGTACTCATCATCCGTGGAGTGGGTGATGGTGGCATGGGCATCGCTGGTCTGCGGTAGCCGGAGTTCGGCCTCGGCGTTGCCGCCGATCACCGTGGTTTCTACGCTCAGGTCGAAGACCTGCGCCGGGCGCCCGTCCCAGGCTTCGCCGTCCTTCACGAAGATCAACCGTGGGCGGCCGCCACCATAGGTGTAGTGGGTCGTCGTCGGTCGCATCCGGTAGTTGCGCTGGAACGTGGGCGAGAGCGGGAAGGGTGTTCCCGGGGGAACCAGGCTCTGTGCGGGATCGCCCGGGGAACCGCGGAGCAGCGCGGACCAGGTCCCGACCTTTCCCGGCCGGATGTGGGCCGATCTGGTGAGTAGCCGCTGTGCGGCATTGGCCTTGACGGCTCCCAGCGACACGATGGTCCCTTCGGGTGAAGCCAGTGAAACACTCAGGCCCCACTCGCTGAGCTCCTTGGCGAATCCCCTGACCGAGCGCAGATCGGCACGCGGACCGATCCGGTACAGATCGGGGGTGTCGGTGCTGATGACCACCTCGGTCCCGTTGGCCTTCATGGTTCCGTTCACCGTGGACTCCGGCTCGGTATCGGTCGCCGGGACGGTGACTGAGAAGGCGAGGTCCATATCCAGTCTCATCGGATCATCACCGATCCCGGTGGGGGTCCGAGCCGACGGCCTGATCATCGCTGGTGGTGACCCGCAGCGTGCCGTCGAACTTCCAGGTCGCACGAGGTGCGTCCGGACCGATGTCCCGGGGGACTTCGACGGTCATGTCAACGAGCGTGTAGTTCACGGCTGCGCCGCGTCCGGTGAGATAGGACCACAACTGCTGGCCCAGATCCGACCAGTCGCTGACCTGGTTTGCTCCGGATTCCTGTGGCGTGCTGGCTTCCTGTGACATCGCAAAACTTCCTCTTCGGTCGCGGACGAAATTTCGGTGCCTGCTCCGGGTGAGTCAGGTCTGGTGTGGGACTGCGTTCGTCTCAAGTAGTACGATATTCTAGTTATCAATTATTTGATAGACCTATTTATTTCGTATTGGCGTGACCGGCACTGCGCGATGGCGGACCTCCGGATCGGGGGCCCGGGCCTCGATGCGGGCCAGGATTTCCCCCTCGGCGGCATCGAGGCCATCGCGCAGCATCCGGGCCGCCTCCTCCGGCCGGCCGGCCCGCAGGCAGGCCACGAGGCCGATATTGCGTTCCACGTAGTGCGGATGGAAATCCGGCGTCGTGGACATGGTGTGGAAGACCAGTCTCATCCGGGCCAGCACCCGGTCCATGAGCACCTGGAGCGTCTGGCTTCCGGTCAGGGCGATGACCGCTTGATGCAGGGCCTGGTTCGCGTCAGCCATCCCGGGCACCGACCCGGCGTCCCGGGCCTCCGCGGCCCGGCGGACGATGGCGTCCATGGCTTCCAGTTCCCGTTCCGCAGGGGTGCCCCACAGGACGGCGGAGGGTTCGATCACCCGGCGCACCCGGTAGATCTCCCGGACGTCCTCGGCTCCGGGGGAGGCCACGAAGACCCCGCGGTTGGGGATCCGCACCACCACCGATTCGGCGACGAGTGTCCCGAAGGCTTCCCGCAGGGTGTTGCGCGAGACACCGAGCTCCACCGAGAGCTTCTGCTCGGAGAGCTTCGACCCCGGGGTCAGCAGGCCCGCTGCGATCCGCCGGCGAAGGACCGCGGCGATCCACGCCCCCGTGTGGGCGTGACGGGAGCCAGCGCCGTCGTGCTCATGAACTGGAGGCGTCATGGCTCCCGGCTCCTGGCTGGTGGTCGGGGCAGCAGGGTGTCGGGGTCCACCACGGTGAAGCGGATGGACGTGCCGGGGGGAACCTGGGCTGCGGCCGGCAGGTCCTCGGGGACGACGACGGCGATCACCGGGTACCCGCCGGTGACGGGATGGTCGGTGAGGAAGAGGACGGGCAGCCCCGAGGGGGGAACCTGCAGGGAGCCGGTGGCCGTGCCTTCGCTGGACAGCTCGTCGGTCCGGATGCGTTCCACGGGGGTTTGCCGGTCGCCGGTCTCCAGGCGGAGCCCGACCCGGTTCGACTGGCTTCCGGCGGACCATGGGTGGCGGCAGAGGGCATCGATGGCGTCGGGGGCGAACCAGTCGGCCCGGGGGCCGGAGGTGATGCGCAGATTTACGGTGCCCTCCCGGGGCCGGGGCAGGACGGAGGGTTCGGGGTGGGTGACGATATGCCCGCGGGCCACGGAAGCGACCGGCACCGAGGTGCCGGACGCCAGTGGTGCCGGGCCGAGGCCCGATAACGTGTCCGCCGAACGGCTGCCCAGCACCGCCTCGGCCACCAGTCCGCCGCGGACCGCGAGGTAGCTGCGTAATCCGCTGGTCGGGGCCTGCACCGTGAGGACCTCGTGATCGTGGAGGGCGAAGGGTGCGCGGGCCGCCACGGGCCGTCGGCCGTGGGGTCCGGAGACCGTCGCCGTCTCGGCGGCACCGGTCAAGGACAGCGTCAGCTCGCCGCAGGCCTGGATCCGCAGTCCTCCCACCAGGGTTTCGACCACCGCCGCGTGGGCAGGGTTTCCCACCAGCCGGTTGGCCTGCCGGGCCGAGGCGGTATCGGCGGCACCTGCCGCCGGAACCCCGAGATCGCCCAGCCCCGGGCGGCCCAGATCCTGGAGCAGGGACTGCGGTCCCGGGGAAAGAACAAGAAGGGAGGTGTCGGAGGCCTCGGCGCCTCCGGTGTCTTCGGCCCGTGGGGTGGGGGTGCCGGCCGTCGGGTGGAGCTCAACGAGTTCACGGACGGCACGGTAGCGGACCCGGTCCCCGGGCCGGACCAGCGCCGGAGGGTCCCGGTCCAGATCCCACATCACGGCCTGCGTGCGGCCGATCAGCTGCCAACCACCCGGGGACCGGGCCGGGTAGATGGCCGAGAACCTCCCCGCCAGGGCCACCGATCCGGCCGGCACGGCCGTGCGTGGGGACTGCCGACGCGGTACCTCCAAGGACGCGTCGTCCCCGTGGAGGTAGGCGAAACCCGGCGCGAAACCACCGAAGGCGGCCGTCCAGAGCTGGGCCGTGTGGGCGGCGATGACCCCGTCGGCGCCCAGTCCGGTCATCCGGGCGACCTCGGCGAGGTCATCGCCGTCGTACACCACGTCCACGGTGATCTCGCGTCCGCCCACCGTGGTCGCCGGCCCGTCATCCAACCGGTCCAGGGCGGCGGGGGCCGCCAGGGCGTGGGCGCGGGTGTCGAAGGCGAGCATCACGGTGGATGCCGCGGCGAGCACCTCGATCTGTCCGGGCAACGGAGCATCGGTCAACCGGCGGTGGAGGGCCACGACGTCCTCCAGCGTGCCGACTTCGACCAGGAGGGTGCGCGTGCCGGCCCAACGCAGCGCCGTCGTCCTCATGCGAACGGCCGGATGTCCACGCCTGCCTCCTCCAGTCCCCGGCGGACCGCGCCCGCGAGTTCGACGGCTCCGGTGGTGTCGCCGTGCAGGCAGATGCTCTCGGCGGGGATCGACAACGTCGAGCCGTCCCGGGCCGTCAGGGTGCCCCGGGTGGCCAGCCGGACCATGTTGGTGCTGATGGCTGCCGCATCGTGGAGCACGGCCCCTTCTTCGCGGCGCGGGACCAGCGACCCGTCGGAATTGTAGGCACGGTCCGCGAAGGCCTCGATGACCGGACGCAATCCGGCGGATTCGGCGCGTTCCAGTGCCACGGATCCGGGCAGCAGGAGCAGGGGCAGATCGTTGCCGAAGGCCTTGACCGCGTCGACGACGGCCTGGGCGTGCTCACGGTGGTGGACGATGGCGTTGTAGAGGGCGCCATGGGGTTTGACGTAGCTGATGGAACCGCCGGCCGCCCGGGCCACCGCATCGAGGGCCCCGAGCTGGTACAGGATGTCGTCGGCCAGTTGGACGGGGGAGCAGTCCACGAAGCGGCGGCCGAAGCCGGCCAGGTCCTGATAGGAGACATGGGCCCCGATGCCTACTCCGGCAGCCACGGCATCGCGGCACGTCCGGCCCATGGTGGAGGGGTCGCCGGCATGGAAGCCGCAGGCGACATTGGCGCTGGTGACGGAGCGGAACATGGCGGCATCGTCGCCCTTGCTCCACTCGCCGAAGGATTCGCCGACGTCGCTGTTCAGGTCGATGGTGGGCACCGTGGTCTCCGTCCGGTTGCTGGTCCGACCAGCTTGCACCAGAGACAATGATTGTTCAACAATCCGATGGTTGCGGGCTGGTTCCGCCGTCGGCGAGGAGCAGCCACGGCGGAGAACCGGCCCCGCCCGGAGGGGCCGGAAGTTGGCCCAGAGCATAAATCTGCCGTGGAGGGGGCGATCTTCAGTGGACGTTCAGGTCGCATTGCTAGCCTCGACAAGATTCAAAATCCTCAGGAGGTAGCACGTGAACAAGAAGAAGATGCTGGCCGCACTGGCACTGGTGGGGTCGCTTTCCCTGGTCACTGCCTGCGGTAGCGGCGGCAATGAAGAAGCCGATGGCTCGTCCGCGGCACCCTCCTCGCAGTCCAGTGAGCAGGCGGCCGCCCCCTCGCCGGACCTGAAGGGCATTCCCGATGTCGTGGCCACGGTGAATGACAAGGACATCTCCAAGAAGGAGTTCACCCGTGTCTACGAGAGCCAGTTCCAGCAGGCGGCCATGCAGGCACAGATGTCCGGCCAGGACCTCTCCGACCAGACGGAGATGAAGAAGCAGGTCGCCGACGGCATGGTCGGCACCGAACTGCTGATCCAGAAGGCCAGGACAGCCGGCGTGAAAGCCACCGAAAAGCAGATGGACAAGGCGCTGACCGAAGCGGCGAAGTCCCAGCAGATGGATAAGAAGGAGTTCCTGGCCGCCCTGAAGAAGCAGGGCATGGAGCGCAAGACCGTTGATAAGCAGATCAAGCAGCAGGTCGAGGTCGAAGGCTACATCGAGAAGGAAGCCGGTCCCTTCGAACCCAGCGAAAAGGAGCTGAAGGCCGCCTATAAGAAGGCCGAGGACGCCCAGAAGCAGCAGGGCAAATCCGGTGAGGACGCCCCGGAGATGCCCAAGTACAAGGACGCCAAGTCCCAGCTGAAGCAGCAGCTCGTCCAGCAGAAGGAGAACGAAGCCACCCAGACACTGGTGAAGAAGCTGCGTAAGGACGCCGACGTCAAGATCAACCTCTAGGATCGAGACGTTTCCGGGCCGGTGATGCTGGCAGACTAGGACCGTGGATACACAGGTCCTGGTCACCATCATCGCCGGCCTTTTGCTGGTCTTTTCCGTCGCAGGAACGATCTATCCCGTGTTGCCGGGAAGCCTTCTGACGATCCTCACGCTCTTGGGATGGGCCCTGTTCATCGGCGGCCCGGCGGCGTGGACCTGCGCGGTGGTGGGCATGGTCCTGGCCCTGGCCGGCTGGTCGGCGTCGATGGTCCTGACCGGGCGCAGCCTCAAAAGCCAACAGATCCCCCGGGGAACGATCCTGTTCGCCGTGGCCGCAGGCATTGCCGGGATGTTCCTGATCCCCATCGTCGGGCTCTTCCTGGGGTTCGGTGTCGGGCTGCTCCTGGCCGAATATGCCCGGAGGCGGAACCTGGGATCCGCGATGCGCGCCAGCGTGAGGACACTGAAGTCCACGGGGATCGGAATACTCATCGAATTCGGTTGCGCCGCGCTCGCCGGTTCGGTCTGGACCATCGGGGTCATCTGGCATTTTTCCGCTCGGTGAACGTGGGCGCTCCCCGCGGGGCGGCGCGCCCCACACCCCCTTGTGAGTTTGCTCGCCTTCCAACGCCCTTCACCGTGTCGGCGCGGATTTGCGGCGTAGTTTGGTAGTACGAAGAATTTCACGGAGTGTCGATTCACTCGGAGGGAGCATGGTCATGAGCGTCGCACCGGATCGTCAGCAGCGTGCAACGGGCAGGACGATGCATCTCGGCGAGGACATCCTGCTGGCCCGCCATGGTGATCGCATCATCCAGCTCCGTCAGGATCGCAAGCACGATCTGACCATCGCCCGCCTGCACGGCGGACGCACCGACTGGGCCGCCAACACGCTGGCCGGGCTCACCGAACGCGTCCCCGAATCCCCGGCGATGCGGATGGGGCGTCTGGCCGATGATTTCAAGGCGGACAAACTCCCCATGCCGAGCGACGAGGTCCGCTTCCTGGCCAAGCTCGGGGTCATCTGGGGCGGCCTTTCGCTGGCCTTGAGCGCCGGGATCCTTTGGCTGACCTACCAGTCCGCCAACCCCGATCTGATGCAGTCGATGATGGGCGCCACCGGCTCCTAGCCCTGGTGCTGGCCGCCGAGCAGCCCTTTCAACAGGGCTTCAGCTGCGGCCGAAGAGCCTGCGACCTGCCGCGGGGTGTCACCGACGTCGAAGGCGCTCTTCAAGACCGCGGTCGACTCGATGGACCCCGAGTACGGATCGGGAAGCAACATCGCCGGGCTCGGGATGGTGTTCATCCTGGGTATCGCGGTGCTTGCCCTGGGTGTGGTCGTCATGTTCTACATGCGGTGGCGCTACCCGGCCTTCTTCCAGGGGCCACCTTGCGCCGAGCCGAATAGCCCGATGCGTGCTAGGACTTCTTGATCCGGTCGTAGTCCGCCAACGCCCGTCGGCGGGACTCGGAGAGGTCCTCGAGGGGCTCGGGATAGTCGGGAAGTGCTGCGTCCGGGACCCAGCGGGAGACATACCGGCCATTCGCGTCGAAGCGCTTGGCTTGGGTTTGCGGGTTGAAGATCCGGAAGAACGGTGAAGCATCGGCGCCGGAACCGGCCACCCATTGCCAGTTCGCCGGGTTGGACGCCTGATCGGCATCCACCAGGGTCTCCCAGAACCATTGTTCCCCGACCTGCCAATGCACCCCCATGTTCTTGGTCAGGAAGCTGGCGACCAGCATCCGCACGCGGTTGTGCATCCACCCGGTTTCCCACAGCTGACGCATGCCCGCGTCGACCATGGGCAGCCCGGTGCACCCCGCCTTCCAGGCGTCCACGGGTTCCTCCGAGACGGCCTGCTCGGTGGTCGCCGTCGGGCTGCGGATACCGCGCAGCCGGGCCGGTGTGGCCGACCCGGGTTCCGTCGGCCATCTCCAGTCGAAGCCGTCGAAGACCCGCCGTAGGTTCGCTTGGGCCAATTCCGGGTGGTGGAAGAGCTGATGCCAGCAGAACTCGCGCCATCCCACCTGCCGCAGAAAGGCCGCAGCGCCAGCCGTGCTCGGGCCGGGAGCCTCGGAGAGGGCATGCCAGAGTTGGAAGGGGCTGATGTGTCCCCAGCGAAGATACGGCGACAGTCGACTGGTGCCGGCGATGCCCGGAAAATCATGCCCCTCTTCGTAGTCGGCCACGGCCTCCTCGCTGAACTCCTCCAGCAAGCGCCAGGCGGCGGCCTCTCCGGGGCTCCAATGGGTCGCGAGTTTTTCCGGCCAGGTGGAACCGGCAGGAACCAGTGTCCAGGTAGCCAGATCGTCCGA
The DNA here is from genome assembly GCA_030452125.1 of Micrococcaceae bacterium. Classification (GTDB taxonomy): domain Bacteria; phylum Actinomycetota; class Actinomycetes; order Actinomycetales; family Micrococcaceae; genus Arthrobacter_H. The sequence goes on along the minus strand of JAKDMV010000008.1, from coordinate 27,292 downwards.
ACCGATTGCGGGGATCTCCTTTCCCGGCCGCGGATCACGTGGGTTGGCGCCAACTGACGGGGCTTCCATCGGGTGTCGGAAGTCCAGTTTCTTGAGCTGGTTCCAAAACGGCGTGAACACCCGGTACTGTCCGCCCTGACCGGTGGTGACCTTCCATGGTTCGTGAAGGAGCGAGGCCTGGAAGCTCTCGGCATGGACTCCGGCGACCCGACTGTTCTCCTTGACCGCCGTATCCACTACCCGTTCTGGTTCCCAGTACCTGCGGTTCCAATAGATGCTCTCCGGGTTCAGCTCCTGCACCAGAGCCGACATGACCGTGGCCGCCGGGCCACGGCGCAACACCAATTGGATGCCCCGGTCCGCGAGATCGCTGTGCAGACCGGTCAAGGCCTGATGCAGCCACCAGCGGGCGGCCCCACCCAGTGGGCGCAGCCCCTCGGATTCCTCGTCGAGGATGTAGACGGCCACGACCCCGCCGTCGTCGGTGGCCGCCAGGAGGGCGGGGTTGTCGGCGAGGCGTAGGTCGTCGCGAAACCACATGATCGAACTCATCGGATCCCCACATACCAGATCAGCAGCATGGTCACGCAGAACCCTGTGAAGTAGTTCAACCACAAAAAGCGGCGCCATCCCCGGTTGGCGACCCCCGATCCGGCATCGTCAACACGCAGGAACTGCAGGACGTTGGCCGCATACGGCAAGGCCAACAGCCCGGCCAGGGGCCCGGGCCAAGCACTGGCTAGCATCAACAGTCCGGCGGCAACATAGGCAGCGGCAGCGGCGACGACGGTCGGGCGGGCGCCGAGCACGGTGCCCACCGAGCCCAGGCCCGCCTCACGGTCCGGGACGATGTCCTGCACCGACCCGAAGGCATGACTGGCCATCCCCCAAAGGAAGTAGGCCGCCAAAAGACACCACAGCCCGGGGGTGAAGGTGGCCCCGGCCAGGACCAGCCCGTACAGGGCAGGGGAGACGAAGTGGATGCTGGAGGTGGCCGAATCCAGGAAGGGGCGTTCCTTGAACCGGAACACCGGGGCGCTGTACGCATAGACGGCGAACAAGGACACCAGCAGGACCAGGTTGGCGGGCCAACCGCCCTGCGTGGCCAGGGCAAGGACGAAGGGCAGCGCGAACAACGCCGAGGCCCACAGGATCGTCCGGTGCCGGGTTCGATCCACCACCGCCCCTTCGGCCCCGCCCTTGCGGGGGTTCAGCAGGTCCGATTCGTAGTCGAAGACGTCGTTGATCCCATACATCGCCAGGTTGTACGGCAGCAGGAAGAACAGTGTCCCCACCGCCAGGATCCAGTCGATGCCACCGGTGGCCAGCAGGTAGGCAGCCGCGAACGGGTAGGCGGTGTTGACCCACGAGACGGGGCGGGAGGTGGCAATGAGGTCCTTCATGGGTCCTTTCGGGGACGGGGATCCAACAGCAACCAAGCCGAAGGCAGCAGGATGGCGGCCCCCAGAGGATAGGCGAAGTCCTCCAACGGAGCCAGACCGACCCTCGGCCCGGCCAGCGTCTCGGAGGAGTAGTCGAAAAGCCCTGAGCCGATCATGACGTTGTCGAAGACTGCCGTCAGGATCAACAGGGCGAAGACACCGACCAACATCGCCGTCATCCGACGGCGATCCAGCCGACGGGCCAGGATGGCCCAGAGCAGTGTCAGCAGGGACAGTCCCAGAAAGAAGTAGTTCAGTTCCAGATAGCTCACGAGCCCACCGGTCCTTCCTGCACGGTGGCCCGGTGGCCCGTCTTGTCCCGGAACAGGTGGCGAAGCCAGGCAACGCATCCGGTGAACGCGATCATGGTCTGGTAGCTCAGGAACAGCAGGAAGACCGGCTCCTCCAGGGGAAGCTGGTCGGCCAGCATGATGCCGGTCATCAAGGGGGAGTCGCGGTGCAGGAAGATGCCCGCGGCGATGGCCCATAGATCCCAACTCAGGAAATAGACGATGCCCAGGGCCAGGACGAGCGCCGCCTTCCAGGGGCGGGACCAGAAGAACAGGCCGAAGCGGGCATCGAGCAGCGTCATGCAGCCGAGCAGGAACAACAGGATCAGCAGATAGGTCATGCCGTTCTCGCCGGGGATTCGGCATTCGCCCTGATCGTTCGAGGCCCGGGCACCGGCAACGCGCCCCGGAACGTCTGCCCGCGGATGGCCTTGAGGACCAGTTCGGCGCTGATCATGCACATGGGGACGCCGATGCCGGGGCGGACGGAACTTCCGGCATAAAACAGACCGTCTACCTTGGCGCTGCGGATCCCCGGTCGCAGAAAGGCGCTCTGGCGCAAGGTATGGGCAGCACCCAGTGCGCTGCCCTTCCAGGCATTGAAGTTCTCCACGAAATCCCCGGGACCGTAGCTGCGCCGTACGACGATCCGCTCACGCAGGTCGGGGATCTCCGCCCAGTCGGCGAGCTGGTCGATGGCGGCGTCGGCCACCCGTTCCACCATGGGCGCCCCGGTGCCGTCGGCGCCACCGGCACCCCAGGCCTCAACGGCCGGGGAAGGGACGAGGATGAAAAGGTTCTCGTGCCCGGCCGGGGCAACGCCGGGATCGGTTTCGCTGGGTTTGCAGACGTAGATCGATGTCTGCGCGGCCAGGTCCTCCCCGGCGTCGATCCGGCCGAAGTTCTCCCGCCAGTCGGCGGTGAAGAGCAGGTTGTGGTGGACCAGCTCGTCGAGGTTTCCGCGGATCCCCAGGCACACCAGTACCGCACTGGGGCCCGGGTCGCGCCGCCGCCACATCCGTTCGGGGTGGCTCTGCCTTCCGGGCGGGAGCAGAGCGGTTTCGACATGGTGCAAATCGGTGGCGGCCACCACGTCGGTGGCCTGGATTACCTGCCGGGCCCCGGCGGCATCGGAGTATTCCACGGTATCGACCACGCCACGCCGGCGGGACCCGTCACGGGTGGTGATCCGTTGCGCGGTGGCGTCGGTGATGATCGTGACGCCTGCGGCGCGTGCGTTGGCCTCCATGGCATCGACGAGGGCGGCGAATCCGCCCTTAGGGTAGAGGACGCCGTCGGCGAGATCCAGGTGGCTCATCAGGTGATACATCGCCGGCGCCTTGAAGGGGGTGGTCCCCAGGAAGACCGCGGGGTATCCGAGCAACTGGCGTTGGCGCGGGTCGCGGAACCTTGCGCTGATGAAGGCGTTGAGGTTCGTGGCCAGCAGCCGGGCCATGTCCACCCCGTGGCGGAGCACCGTGGGGTGGGCCAGCCCCGCCAAGGTGCGGAAGTCGTCGTAGAGGAAGTGCTTCTTGGCCAGCGAGTAGGTCAGTTCCGCTGACTCGAGATAGGACCGCAGCTTCTGCCCGGACCCGGGATCCATGGAATCGAAAAGTGCCTCGACGTCGGCTCGGCCGGTGCGCACGTCCACCGGCTCCTGGTACGCCTCGAAGAAGGTGCGGTAGGCGGGGGCGAGCTTCACGAGGTCGAGTTGCTCGTCGGCACTGGTTCCCATGAGCCGGAACCAGTGGTCGATGACCTCGGGCATGAGGTACCAGGAGGGGCCGGTATCGAAGGTGAAGCCGTCGACCGCATGGCGTCCGGCCCGTCCTCCGAGATATTCCCCGCGTTCCAAAAGCGTGACGTCGTGACCGTCGCGGGCCAATAGGCCAGCGGTGGCCAGCCCCGCGATGCCGCCACCGATGACCACGATCCTGCGGGTTGCTTCGCCCGGGGTGGAAGGGGGCCCGGTGGTGGGCACCGAGTCGCCGGTACCGTGCCGGCTTCGTCGCGTGGAGCGGGCGGCGGGGTCGTAATAGCGTCGTGCGGCACGACGTCGGAATGAAGTCCAGCTCATCAAACTGCCTTTGCCTTGCGCGGGGACCGTGCTGCGATGGCACGCAGCGCGATCGAAGCTTTCTCGGCTCCCGGGACCCGGATCCTGCGTTGGAGCAGGTGCTCTGCGGGAGCTGCGTCAAGCCGATCGACCAGGGCCACGAACAGCCCGTGGGCCAAGCCAACGGCCCGCCGGGCGCCGGGGGCCAAAAGGGGAAGGCCCGCCTGCGCTTCGATGAGTTCCGAGCGGATCTGGGCGATCAAATGGTCCTTGGCCGCCTCGTCGAGGGGCGCGGTGCCGGAGGCGGCAACGTAGTTGCGTCCCAGTTCCTCGCCGTCGGCCGCCAGATCGCGCAGGAAGTTGACTTTCTGGAAGGCTGATCCGAGGCTGCGTGCCGCCCGTTCCAGTTCCTGGTCGTGGCCCTTGCTGGCTCCGGGCATGGTCTGGAAGACGCGCAGGCACATCAGTCCCACCACCTCGGCGGAACCATAGATGTATTCCTCCAATGAGTCGGCATCATGCCGGGTGACCGTCAGGTCGGCTCGCATCGACGCAAAGAACGGTTGTGTCAGGCTCGCCTGGATCCCGCAGTCCCGGGCCGTGCCGGCGAAGGCGTGGACCACCAGGTTGGTGCTGTACCCCGACAGCATCGCCAGCTCGGTCTCCTGTTCGAGGCGGTTCAATTGCTCGCCCACGGCGACGACATCCAGACCGGCGGCAGCCGCTGCGCCGTCCACCACTTCGTCGGCGACACGAACCAACGCATAGATGTTCTCGATGTCCCGGCGGGCCCGGGGGCCCAGCATCCGGCAGGCGAGACCGAACGAGGAGGAATAGCGGGAAATCACGACGCCGGCACTTCGGCCGGCCGCGTCGGAGTATTTGGAGAGGTCCTCGATGCTCATGACTACTTCTTCCGATTCAGGACATGTTCGCCGATCGTGGCGAGCTCGTCGAGGATCGCCGGAGTCAGCTCGAGACCCCGTGCCTCGTTCAAGGCGGAGGTGACCAACTTCGACGCGAGGGCCCGGGCCCGGGGTTCGGCGCCGCTATCGGCCAACGCCGAACGCACCTCCTCGATGCCGGCACGACCGGCAGCGTAGGCATCCCGGGCGTAGCGGAACCCGTGGTGGCCTTCCGCCTGGGCCGTCAGCACGGTGCGTTTGCCCGAGCGTAGGTCCGAGTCGATGGACTTGCCGGTCTCCTGGGGGTTCCCGAAGGTCCCCAGGACGTCGTCGATGATCTGGTAGGCGGTTCCCAGGTTCCGGCCCAACCCGCCCAACCGTGCCGCCAGACGTGGCGGCGCGCCAGCGAGCAACGCCCCGGCTTGCAGCGGGGCTTCGAAGGAGTAGATGGCGGTCTTGAGCCGTTCCATGTTCAGCACATCGGATTCAGGTGTCCTGGCCGGGGAGAGGGAGAACACCAGGTCATCGAGTTCCCCGGCGGCTGAAGCCAGGAGCGCGGAATGCACCACGTCGAGGATGGTGCGGGCGTTCGGGGAGCCGGCCGAGGCCAAGGCCGCCAGGCGAATGGAACCAGCCAGCAGGATGTCGCCGGCGATGATGGAGGCTGAATGTCCTGCATGTTCGGCGGTCCCCGACGCATGTCCATGGGCCAGTGCATCGTCGCGATACCCGGCTCCCAGGGTCGGGACACCGCGACGGACGAAATCACGGTCGATGACGTCGTCGTGCATCAGCAAGGCGGCGTGAAGCATTTCGAATCCGGCACCGAGTGTGGCTGCTGCCTCGAGATCCCGGCCTCCAAAGGCCCGGAAGGCGACGTGGACCAGGTGGGGTCGCGTCCGCTTGCCGCCGTGCAGGGTGGCTTCCAGTCGCCGGCACAAGGCGTCGTAGTTCCGTGAGTTCAACCCCGGTGCCGCACGGTCCGCCCGTTGCTCCGCATCGAGTATTCGTTGCACCATCTCGTCGAAGGAGGGGGAGGCCTCCTGGGGCGAAGGCGCCATGCCGGTTGATTCAGGAGGCGGCCTCGTGCACACGCTTCCGGATGAGCCTGCGTGTTTCCACTCATGGAGTTCGGTACTCATGTCCCATCCTCCGTCTTCTTCGCCTTTGCGGTGGGGCCGGCGGTGGTGGGTCCGCCGGTTTCCTCCGACTGCTCCTGGTGTTCCTGGGCCATCGCGTCGATCCGTTCCTGTACGGCATCCGCTGCTCCCTGCAGATAGCGGGTGACGGCCTGCTGTTCCTTGTCGTCCATCTCCCGCACCAGGGAGTCGGTTTTCAGGATCATCGGCATGAGTTGCGCCATGGCCTCGCGTACCGAGGAGTCGGTGGGTTTGACCAGGACCCCGCGGCGGTCGGTGGGGTGGGGGACGCGTTCGGCATGGCCCGCTTTTTCCAGCCGGTCGATGACGCTGGTGATGGCCGCCGTGGTCAGGTGGAGGGCCCCAGCCAATTTCGAGGGTGTCAGCGGCCCCAGCTGCATGAGTTGTTGCATGGCCTGGAAATCGGTGTCGTTTGTTTTCAGGTGCATCCGCATGCGGTATTCCATGACGTCATTGAGCACCAGGATCCTGCGCAGGTGCACTGATGCCGGGTGCATTCGGCTCGCCGGGGAGGTGGGTTGCTCATTCTCTGCCATGGGTCCAGCCTTACTTGATAATAAGAAAATCTAGCTACATACTTGTGCATGAATCACCATTTGTCGAGTGCGACTCCTCTGGAGACGATGAAGCAGGAGCGAAGAATGCCGACCACGACAGCACGCTCGGGCACCCTGGCCCCATTGCTGACGGCTGCCGCCATGGCCTTGGCCATCGCCGGGGCCTTCCTCGGAAGCGGCGCCGTGGTCGGGACGTCGGTGCAGGATGTGGCGGACGGCTGGCTGTCAGCGGATGGCACCATCCTGGCACCGGGGTCGGGTGCCTTTTCGATCTGGAGCATCATCTATCTCGGCCTCCTGCTCTACGCCGTGGTCCAGTTCCTGCCCTCCCGGCGGGATGATGCCCTTCACCGCAAGCTCCGAGGATGGGCGGCGGCGTCCGGCCTGCTCAACGCCCTGTGGCTCGGGGTGGTCCAACTGGGATGGTTGGGGGTCAGCGTGGTGGTGATCTTCGCCCTTTTGGCCACGCTGTGCGTCATCCTGGTGATCCTGCGGCGCACCCCGGAGTCCAATCTGCTGGACCGGGTTGTTCTCGGTGGCACGTTTGGCCTCTATCTGGGGTGGGTGTCGGTGGCCGCAGTGGCCAACGTCTCGGCCTTGCTGGCCTCCTCCGGGTTCACGGGTTTCGGGCTTCCGGTGCCGGTCATCGCCGGTGCCGTCCTACTGGTGGTCGCAGCGATCGGCGTGGGAACCGCGGTGTACTCGCGCGGTCGGCTGGGACCCGGTGTGGCGCTGGCGTGGGGATTGGTCTGGATCACCGTCGGCCGCAGCGACGGCGGGCTGGAATCCACCCCCGTGGCCGTCACTGCGGCCAGTGCCGCAGCCCTCGTCCTGGTAGCCGTCGTGGCGGCACGACTGGTCACGCACGGGCCGGCAGCCGAGGTCGCGCGGTCGTGACAGCTGTTCGTTGAACCACCAGTTTTCAAGAGCACCACCGACGAAGGAGAAGCAGATGAGCCGCATTGCCGTGGCCGGAGCCACCGGATACGTCGGGGGCCGGTTGGTTCCGCTATTGCTGGAACGGGGGCACACCGTGCGGGTGCTGACCCGCAATCCCGCCAAGCTCCGCGATATTCCGTGGGCCCATCAGGTGGAAGTCGTCGAAGGGGCCCTCGAGGACGCCCGGGCCGCGCAGCAGCTGGTCGAGGGGGTCGACGTCATGATGTATCTGGTGCACTCCATGGGTGGGGACGCCTCCTTCGAACGAATCGAGCGTAGCTGTGCGCTCAACGTGGCCCAGGCCGCGCGCGAAGCTGGTCTGAAGCGGATTGTCTACCTCTCCGGGCTCCACCCCGAAGGTGAGCTCAGCCGCCATCTGGCCTCCCGCAAGGAGGTGGGTGAGATCCTCTCCACCTCGGGAACCCCAACGGTGGTCTTGCAAGCCGGACTACTGATCGGCTCAGGATCCGCCAGCTTCGAAATGGTCAGGCACCTCACCGACGTCCTGCCGGTCATGCCCGCGCCCCGCTGGGTGAGGAACCGGGTCCAACCCATCGCCGTCCGGGACGCGCTCTACTATCTGGTCAATGCCGCCGAGTTGCCCGAAGGGGCCGCCGGAACCTTCGATATCGGCGGGCCCGACGCCCCGACCTATTCGGAGATGATGCGCGGTTATGCCAAGGTCGCGGGTCTGCGCCAACCCTGGGTGATTGCGCTGCCCGTGCTCACCCCGTGGCTCGCCGGCCAGTGGGTCAATCTGGTCACGCCCATTCCCCGCGCACTGGCCATCCCGCTGGTGGAGTCGTTGCAGCATGACTGCGTGGTGAAGGACCGGCGCATCGATGATCTGATTTCTCCTCCCGAGGGCGGCCTGACCGGCTATGAGCGGTCGGTGGAGTTGGCTCTGATCAAGATCGAGGCGGGGGCCGTGGAGACGTCCTGGGCCAATGCCGAAGTACTGGCGGAGCCGGCCGAACCCTTGCCGAGTGACCCGGAATGGGCCCGGCGGACCGTTTTCACCGACGACCGGGAACGGGCCTCCGACGCTTCCCCCGAGCAGGTGTGGAAGGTCATCGAGGGCATCGGTGGCGATAACGGCTGGTACTCCATGCCCCTGGCCTGGTCGGTCCGTGGCTGGATGGACAAGCTGGCCGGTGGTGTCGGGCTGCGTCGTGGGCGCAGGAGTCAAACGAACCTCATGCTCAATGACGTCGTTGATTGGTGGCGCGTCGAGGCCATCGAGCCCGGGAAGTCACTGCTGTTGCGCGCCGAGATGAAGGTGCCCGGTGGCGCCTGGCTGGAGTTGAGGGTCGAGCCGGCGCCCGGGGGCGGAAGCATGTACCGTCAGCGGGCGATCTTCTTCCCCCGCGGCTTATGGGGTCGGCTCTATTGGCTGGGGGTTCTGCCCTTCCATGGGGTCATCTTCAAGAGCATGGTGGACCGCGTGGTCCGCGCAGCGCATCAACGCTCCGGGGCCTGAAACCCACTGCCTTTCGACGGATCAGGGTTCGTGGAGCAGGCCGGTGGTGCGGTAGGGGATGACCTCACGCAGGAACATCGACGTCGAGGTGCGCGTGATGCCCGGGCAGAAACGGATGACCTCACTGACCCGGTACAGGTCATCCGGGTCCGAGGCCACGACCCGGATGAGCAGGTCGGTGTCACCGGCCGGCGCGAAGCATTCGAGCACCTCGGGAATGTCCCGCAACGCAGCGATCGCCTCGTCCAGCTTGGACTGGTCCAATTCCGCGGAGACGGAGGCGGAGACCCCGCGGCCCAGGGCGGCAGGGGTGACGCGACTGCTGTTGGGACGCAAGGCACCCGAGGCTGCCAGCTTCTCGAGGCGGGATTGTACGGTCCCACGAGCCAGGCCCAGCCGCTGGGCCAGCATCATGATCGGGATGCGCGGGTCCTGGTCCATGGCGGCCAGGATGCGGCGATCCGTGGTGTCGAGTTGATATCGCTCGGGTGTCACCCGGTGCTCCTTTGCTGGGGTGCTGCGGATGGCCTCGGCCGGATGCCGGTCAAAATGACCAACGTTCTCCGCGAACGGAATCCAAGAGTAGTCATATTGATCAATCAAAATCAATACTGTTGCGCGGTCTGACCGGCGAATGGTCTATTGATGAGAGGAACTGGGCAATGCCACAAGCATTCGAAGGTCAGGTTGACGGTTCGGCGGCACCACCAGCGCTTCCGGAACGGTACGGCCCAAGAAGCCCCGCAACCAATAGTCCACTACGAGTATGGCCCGCGAGATTCCCCCAGAGGGAATCCTGCGGGCCTACGTGACGTGACCCCTGATTGTCCCCACGTGCTCCTAATGACTGGAAACGACGTCAAACACGGGCTAACTTCGAGATATGAGATTCATGCGTCTGGAAGACGTCGCCGAGGAGTTGAGCGTGAACATGCCCCAGGTTCGTTCGCTGGTCCGTAGCGGCGAGCTCCCCGCCATCAAGGTCGGCGGGCGGGGCGTCTGGCGCGTGGAGCGCAGCGAACTCGAGGCCTATATCGAGCGTCAATATGTCGCCACCCGCGAAGGGCTCAAACAGGACGGTGGCATCACCAGTGATGGAAGCCGCTAGGGGCAGCAAGCTCCCCGCCGTCGTCCCCTCGACGCTGCAGACCCCCGAGGTCCTGATCGACCTCGATATCCTTCGCCGGAACATCGACGCGCTGGGGCGGGCCGTTTCCGCACGGGGACAGCGACTGCGTCCCCATGCCAAAACCCATAAGATCCTGCAGATCGCGGCCATGCAGCGGGCCGCCGGAGCAACCGGACTCACCGTAGCGACCCTCGGGGAGGCCGAGGTCTTCGCCGACGCCGGCGTGGAGGACCTGTTCATCGCCTATCCGCTCTGGGTGGGCGAGCCGATGGCACCCCGATTGGCGGCACTGGCCCGACGGACCCGGTTGCGCGTCGGCGTCGATTCCCTCGAAGGAGCACGGAACCTGGCCTCCCGACTGGGCGAGGAAGCAGCTACGGCCGGCATCATGATCGAACTCGACAGCGGACACCACCGCAGCGGCGCGGATCCGCAGGAGGCCGCGTCCGTTGCCGTGGCGGCCCGCGAGGCCGGGCTGCGCATCGTGGGCTTGTTCACCTTCCCCGGGCACAGCTATGGCCCCGGCGCCTCCGCGGGCGCCGTGGACGACGAATCCCGGGTTCTGCGTCAGGCCGCCGGTTCGCTGCGGGCCGCCGGCTTCGAAGGGTTGGAGCTCAGTGGCGGTTCAACCCCGACGGCCTATGCCTCGGAGCCCGGCGCGGCCACCGAGGTCAGGCCCGGGGTCTATGTGTTCAACGATGCCCAGCAGCTGGAAATGGGCCACTGCGACGTCGGGGACATCGCGTTGACGGTCGCGGCAACGGTCGTCTCCCGGCGGGACCGCCCCGAGGGCGGTGGGCAGGTGGTGCTCGATGCCGGGTCGAAGGTCCTCGGAGGGGACCGCCCCGCCTGGGCCACCGGATTCGGGCGGATCCTGGGTGCCCCACGGGCGCATGTCTCGGCACTATCGGAGCACCACGGGACCGTGGAGTACCCGGCGGGAAGTCGGCTTCCGGGCCATGGGGAGGTCCTGCAGGTCATCCCGAACCACGTGTGCCTCGTGCCGAATCTCGTGGATGCGGTGACGGTGGTCCGGCGGAAGGACGGCAGGACCGGTCCGGAGGCCGGTTACGACATAGTCGACCGCTGGATCGTGGCTGCGCGCGGCCGCAATAGCTGAGCCGGGGCCGGCATGTTTTGTGTTGACCCCTTGGAGTGCGTTAAGCTGACGGACGTGGTATCAGCGTGTGATTTCATGCGCGCGGGGCTTTAGCTCAGTTGGTAGAGCGTTTCGTTCGCAATGAAAAGGTCGGGGGTTCGATTCCCCCAAGCTCCACCACAGCGGAGTCCAGCCGGGTGTCACCCCGACTGGACTCTTTTTCTGCCCTTCGGCCGACCGGGTCCCGGGCTTCCAATGAGTTCACCTGCGGCTCCTGCCAGCTGGTTCGCCGCCGCCCACGGCTGGCCCGTGGGAAGGACGGCCAGGCATAATGCCTCGCCCGCGAAGTCGCAGGCAGCACCGCAGAAGATCCGGGCCATGGTTTCCCTGCCGCCGACCGGTGAAGCACCCGACCCTGCCCCCGTGGAGCCGAACCGCCTACGATGGAACCACCGTGCGATGTTGCACGCAGGACGGATGCGCTGAAGGGAGCCGAGCTGGCATGAGCAGCGAAGCCTATATCTATGACGCCGTGCGCACCCCGCGCGGTCGCGGTCGCCAGGGGGCCCTGCACGGGACCAAACCGATTTCGCTGGTCACCGGTCTGATCGATGCCCTGCGTGAACGCAATCCGGGGCTGGATGAATCACGCATCGACGATCTCATCCTCGGGGTGGTCACCCCGATCGGCGACCAGGGGGCCGACATCGCCCGGATCGCGGCCATCGCCGCCGGGCTTCCGGACACCGTCGGCGGATTCCAACTCAACCGGTTTTGTGCCTCCGGACTGGAGGCGGCCAATCTTGCCGCCGCGAAGATCCGCTCCGGCTGGGAACATCTGGTCATCGCCGGCGGCGTCGAATCCATGTCCAGGGTCCCCATCGGCTCCGACGGCGGGGCCTGGGCCTTCGACCCGGCCACCAGCTTCGACACCTCCTACGTCCCGCAAGGGATCAGCGCCGACCTCATCGCCACGATCGAAGGCTTCGACCGCAGGACCGTGGACGCCTTCGCCGCCAGATCACAGCAACGGGCTGCCGCGGCGTGGGACCACGGGTACTTCGAGCGGTCGATCGTGCCGGTGAAGGACCAGAACGGGGTGGCCGTCCTGGACCACGACGAGCATCTGCGCCGCGGGACCACCGTGGACACGCTGGCCTCGATCCGTCCCGCCTTCGCCCGGATGGGCACCGATGGCGGCTTCGATGCCGTCGCACTGGAAAAATACCACTGGGTCCCGGAGATCGACCACGTCCATACCGGGGGCAACTCCTCGGGCATCGTCGACGGGGCGGGCCTGGTCCTGATCGGCTCCGAAACCGTGGGCGAGGACCTGGGGCTGAGCCCGCGGGCGCGTATCACCGCAGCCGCGGTCTCCGGAGCGGATCCGACGATCATGCTCACCGGCCCCACCCCCGCCACCCGCAAGCTGTTGGCCACCGCGGGGTTGGGCCCCGAGGACATCGACCTGTGGGAGATCAACGAGGCCTTCGCCGCCGTCGCACTCAAATACCAGCGTGACTTCGCCATCGCCGACGACCGGCTCAACGTCCACGGTGGCGCCATCGCGATGGGCCACCCCCTCGGTGCCACGGGGGCGATGATCCTGGGCACCATGGTCGATGAACTCGAACGCACCGGGCTCCGCCGCGCGGTGGTCACGTTGTGCATCGGCGGCGGCATGGGCGTCGCCACCCTGATCGAACGCAGCTGAACCGGAGGATGGACATGGAAGAGCAAGAGGCCATTCGCGAGCAGGAGGACGACGCCGGGATCCTCACCTGGATCCTCGATGCCCCCGGACGGACGGTGAACCTGCTCGATGCTGCCTTCATCGCCTCGATGACCCGACGGCTGGATGCCCTCGACGAACGCCGGGCCGCGGACCCCGCCTCCGTCGCCGGAATCATCCTCACCTCGGCGAAGAGCAGTTTCTGCGCCAGCGCCGATCTGGAGGCGATGGCCGCGGCGACCGCCGCGGATGCCCGGACGGTGGATGAGCTGGCCCGGGGGTGGGGCCGGTTGCTGCGCCGCCTGGAAACGACCGGGGTCCCCGTCGTGGCCGCACTGAACGGGGCGGCCATCGGCGGCGGCCTGGGGCTGGCCTTGGCCACCCACCACCGCATCGCCGTGGACGCCCCCGGCAACAGGTTCGGTCTGCCCGAAGTCGATTTCGGGATCTGCCCGGGCGCCGGAGGCGTCCTGCGCACCACCCGGCTGCTCGGCATCGAACGCGCCCTGGACGAACTGCTGCTCAGCGGAACCATCGTGGGCGCCCGGGACGGGCTCCAACTGGGCATCATCGACGAGTCGCTCGAGACCGAGGAACACCTGCTGCCGGCAGCACGACGGTGGATCCGGGAGCATCCCGTGGCGCGCCAGCCCTGGGACGCCGAGGGCTACGTCTTTCCCGACGGGGCACCGCAGGTTCCCACCGGACCCGGCCGGAACGCGTTGACCGAGATCCTGCAGTTCCTGCCCGCCCGACTGCGCGGCCGCCCGGACGCGCTGCACAACCCGGCGCCACGCGCCATCCTCGCCGCCGCCGTGGAAGGGGCACAGGTCGACGTGGAGACAGCCACCGCCATCGAGGCCCGCTACTACACGCAGACCGTCGTTTCGCCGGTCTCCACGGCGATGATCGGCCTGCGGCACACCGACCGCAAGGCGGCCGGACGCCAGGCCATCGACGCGACCACCGGTGCCGTTCCCGATGCGGTGACCTCCGCCGCTGCCCAGACTCCTGCCGCCGCGGGAACCGCTGCGGTGGCGGACGACGAAGTCGGCGAGGATGCGCGGATGAGCGCCCCGGAAATGGCCCGGCGGATGGGAGCGGACCTCCTGGCGGCCGCCCGGGACACCGCACGGGACCTGGTGGTCGGGGGGATGTCAGCCATCTCCGTTGAACGGGCCGCCGAGAAGGCGGGGCTGGCGTCCCCGCTGTTCCAGGCCGTGGTCGAAAGCCTGCAGGAGCCGCCCCGCCGGGACGCCATCGCCCCGGCCCCCGAAGGAGGGCAGGAGGCCCCCGGGCTGTCCACCGATCCGGCCCAGACACGCCTGCTCTCGGCGATGGCCCGGGCCGGACGCAAACACCTGGAGGACCAGGGGCCGGCGATGGCCGCAGCACTGAACATCGCCTCGGTAGATGGTGCCGGATTCCCGGCGTGGACCGGTGGAATCACCCGCTGGCGTGAGGCCTAGAACTCCAGTGACGCCTCGTCGCTGACCGAGAGCGACAACACGGCTGTTTCGATGCCTTCATGGGCTTCGAGCTCACGTTCGAGCCGGCGCATCTGCCGGGCCACGTCCTCCTCCGGATCGTTTCCCACCAGATCCACTTCGGCGACCAGAAAAAGCCGGTCCGGTCCGATGTATTCCAGATGCAGGTAGGTGACCCGCTCGATTTCCCGATGCCGCTGCAGGGCCCGGCCGACCCGCGCCCGGATTTCCGGGGTGGAACTGGCGCCGATCAGGAACAACCGGTTCCTGTCGATGAGCACCAACGCCACGACGGCCAGCAGCACGCCGATGACGATCGAGCCGGCCGCATCCCATCGGGCATCGCCGGTGACCTGGTGGAGGTAGATGCCGGTGCCGGCGGCGAGGAGACCGATCAGGGCGGCGAAGTCCTCCGCCACCACGGCCCGCAGGGTCGTATTGGAGGTCCGCAGCACCAGCTCGAACGTCGAGGTGCCCTGCGCTTGGGCCTTGCGCCGGGCCTGCACCACGGCCTGGGTGAAGGAGGTGCCCTCGATCAGGAAGGCCAGCCCCAGGATGAGGAAGGCGATCCCGGGGGACTCCACGGGGGCCGGGTTGCTGAGTTCCTGGAGCCCGTGCATGATCGAGAAGACGGCGCCGGCGGTGAAGATCCCCACGGCGGCGAACATCGACCAGACGTAGGCTTCCCGCCCGAAACCCAGCGGGTGCCTTGAGTCCTTCGGGCGGGCCGAACGCCGGTCGGCGATGAGCAGGAAGATCTCGTTTCCCGCATCGGCCCAGGAGTGGGCGGCCTCCGCGACCATGGAGGCCGAGCCGGTCACCACGGCAGCCACCGACTTCGCGATCGCCACCAGGATGTTGGCGATGAACGCGATGACCACGGTCATGTTGGCTTCCCCATGGTGCCAGTCTAGGACCGGGGACCGTGGGCCCGGCTGCGGTGTAGCCTAAGGCCAATGGCGCCAGGGCGGCGCCCCGATAAGGGATGTGGACCATGGCAACTGAGAAGGAACCCGTTCTGGGCGTACTGGGCATATCGCGAAAAGTCGACGAGCATCGCGTCCCCATCCACCCCGCGCACCTGGAACGCATCGATCCGGCATTGCGGGCCCGCATGGTTCTGGAGGAGGGCTACGGGGAGAGGTTCGGATATTCCGACGCCGATCTGACCACCCTGGTTCGCGGGGTATCGAACCGTACCGCTGTCATCGATGCCGCCGATACGGTCCTGCTGGCCAAACCGCAGGCCCGGGACCTCGAGGACCTGCACGAAGGCCAGACGCTCTGGGGGTGGCCGCATTGCGTCCAGGACCGCGAAATGACCCAGCTGGCCATCGACAAGAAGCTGACGCTGATCGCCTTCGAAGCCATGAACCACTGGGCCGGTGACGGCGGGTTCTCCCTGCATGTCTTCCATAAGAACAACGAGCTCGCCGGCTACAGCTCGGTCATCCATTCGATGGCCCTGACCGGGGTCACCGGGGACTACGGGCGCCGGCTCACCGCCGTCGTCATCGGTTTCGGGGCCACCGCCCGGGGTGCGGTCACCGCGCTGAAGGCCCACGGGGTGAGCGACATCCGGGTGCTCACCAACCGCAAGGTCGCCTCGGTGGCGGCGCCGATCCACGCCGCACAGATGATCCAATTCGACCACGACGGCGGCCCCTACCTCTCCGAGGTCATCACCGATGACCGGGGGCGGGTCCCGCTGGCACCGTTCCTGGCCGAAAGCGACATCGTGGTGAACTGCACCTTGCAGGACCCCAACGACCCGTTGCTGTATCTGCGCACGGAGGACCTGGGGGCGTTCGAACCGGGCAGCCTGATCATCGACGTCTCCTGCGACGCGGGAATGGGCTTCGACTGGGCCCGTCCCACCACCTTCGCGGAGCCGATGTTCACCGTTGGAAAGAACATCGACTACTACGCGGTGGACCACAGCCCGTCCTATCTCTGGAACTCGGCCAGCTGGGAGATCAGCGAGGCACTTCTGCCGTTCCTGCCCCTGGTCATGGGCGGTCCGGACGCCTGGGGAAACAGCGAAACCGTCACCCGGGCCATCGAGATCCGGGACGGTGCGGTCGCCAACCCGGCGATCCTCGAATTCCAGCACCGGGCGCTGGGGTACCCGCACGAGCCGGCCTGATCCCACCGGTGCTTGCACCCCGACGGGGACGGGCCTACGTTGAAGGAAGGAGTCCCCATACCGGGGAAAAGCAGCATCAGCCGGGAGGTCATCATGGCAACATCGGACGGTACGGTCATCATCGGTGGGGGACTCGCGGCATCGCATGCCGCCCAGACCCTGCGCGAGCAGGGGTACTCCGGGAGCATCACCCTGATCGCCGATGAGGCGACCCCGCCCTATGAGCGTCCCCCGCTGTCCAAGGAGTTCCTCCAGGGCAAGCAGGACGCCGAGGCAGGCGTCGAGCACGACGCCGAATGGTACGCCGCGCACGAGGTGAACCTGGTGCTCGGTGGGCACGCCTCCGAGATCGACCGTCAACGTCATGTGGTGCGGCTGGATTCGGGGGATGAGTTCCCCTATGGCCAGTTGCTGTTGGCCACCGGCGCCGATTCGCGTCACCTCGACCTGCCCGGGACCGATCTGCCCGGGGTGATGATGTTGCGCCGGCTGGGCGATGCGCAGATTCTCAAGGACGCCCTGGCCGCCGGAGGGCGCCTCGCCGTCGTCGGGGCCGGCTGGATCGGCCTCGAAGTCGCCGCCAGCGCCCGGCAGGCCGGGATGGAAGTGACCGTGGTCGCCCCGAACAACACGCCGCTGGAAAACGTCATGGGCGAAAAGATCGGCGCACACTTCGCGGAGGTGCACCGCAGCAACGGGGTCCAGCTGCGCCTGGGCACCCAGGTGAAGGGCATCATCGAACGGGACGGACGGGCCGCCGGCCTGGACACCTCGGACGGCGAGGTGCCGGCCGACGTCGTGCTCATTGCCATCGGCGCCGTCCCGGCCACCTCCCTGGCGGAGGCCGCCGGGCTCGAAACCGACAACGGGGTGCTGGTGGACGGGTCGTTGCGCACCAGCGATCCCGATATCCTCGCCGCCGGGGACCTCGCCAACGCGGTGAACACCAAATTGGGCCGGCTGCGGGTCGAGCACTGGGACAACGCCATCCGGCAAGGTGAACTCGCGGCCAAGACCATCCTGAAGCATGCGGACCGCTACGACTGGCTGCCCTACTTCTTCACCGACCAGTTCGATCTGGGCATGGAATACGTCGGGCATGCCGGGCCCGGTGCCCAGGCCGTCGTCCGGGGGAGCCTGGACTCGGGGGAGTTCATTGCCTTCTGGCTCGAGGAAGGCGTCGTTACGGCGGCCATGAACGTGAACATCTGGGATGTCAACGACACCCTGCGTTCCATCGTGGGCCGCACGGTGGCTGAGGAGCGGCTGGCCGACACCGGGGTGGAACTGGCCGACCTCTGAGCCCCGGGGCGGGGCTCCGCGTCGTCGATGGTGCGGGAATGGAACGGGGTCCATAGACTGTTGTGGTCGATACGCGCCACGGACGGCAAAGAGGCACCTGGCCGGTCACCCTCCACCGCAGAACCCCGAAGGTAGGAACCGCCGCATGACCCACCCGCCACATAACACCATGCTTACCGGGCGTCCCCTGTTCATTGCCATGGTCTCGCTGGCGTTGGGCGGATTCGGCATCGGCACCACCGAGTTCGCCATCATGGGCCTGCTCCAGGAGGGGGCAACGGACCTCGGTGTCGGCAACGCCGACATGGGGCTGATGATTTCCGCCTACGCCCTCGGCGTCGTGGTCGGGGCCCCGCTGCTGACCGCCCTGGGGGCCCGGGTGGCGCATAAGACGATGGTGTCCTGGCTGATGGTGTTCTTCACCCTCGCCAACTTCTCCTCGTTCCTGGCCCCGACCTACGATTCGATGCTGGTGACCCGCTTCCTCTCCGGGCTGCCCCACGGGGCCTACTTCGGACTCGCCGCCATCCTCGCCGGGAACCTGGTCCCCGCCACCATGCGTGGCCGGGCGATCGCCTGGGTCATGATGGGCCTGTCGGTGGCCAACGTCCTCGGGGTGCCCGCGGTGACCTGGCTGGGTCAGCAGCTGGGGTGGCGGTGGATGTTCGCCTCGGTGGCCCTGGTCGGTGTCCTGACGTTGATCTGCATCCGCCTCTGGGTCCCCTACAACCCGATCCATGAGGGGGCGAGCATCCGCCGGGAACTGTCCGCGTTGCGCAGCGGACGGGTCTGGTTGGCGATGGCCACCGGCATCGTCGGCTTCGGGGGCTTCTTCGCCGTCTACTCCTACATCTCACCGACCCTGACCGATGTCACCGGTCTGGAAAAAGGGGCCGTCCCGCTGGTCCTGAGCCTCTACGGGATCGGGATGGTCCTGGGGAACCTGCTGGGTGGGAGGCTGGCCGACTGGTCGGTCCATGGCAGCATCTACATCGCCACCTCGGCCATGGTCGTGTTCATGAGCGCCTTCGGGGTCCTCTCGCCCTACCCGGTGCCCGCCCTGATCCTGGTCTTCATCCTCGGCGGTACCGGCTCCATCCTGGTGCCGAGCCTGCAGGCCCTGCTCATGGATTCGGCGCCGAAGGCCCAATCGTTGGCGGCCTCGTTGAACCACTCGGCGCTGAATGTCGCCAACGCCCTCGGTGCGGCCCTGGGTGCCGTGGTGATCAAACTCGGCTTCGGCTACCAGGCCCCGGCCTTCCTGGGGGCGGGCCTGGCCCTGCTGGGTCTGTGCCTGGCACTGCTGACCGCCCGGGTCTTCAAGGTCCGGGCGGCCGCCGACGCGGCCGCGGCGCAAATCCCGGCCGCCGGGGCCAACTAGACCCCAGGGGGCATCAGTTCGCCCGCGCCCGTGACCAGGACTCGATCTCCTCCAGGCTGCGTCCCTTGGTCTCGGGAACGAGCTTGACGGCGAAGAGCCAGCCCAGCGCACAGATGAGGGCATAGAGCCAGAAGGTCCACGACTTGCCGAGCGCGTCGAACAGGGACAGGAAGGTCAGCGACACCACGAAGTTCATGCCCCAGTTGCACATCAGGGTGGCGCTCATGGCCGAGCCGCGGATCCGCTGCGGGTAGACCTCGGAGGGCAGCACGAAGACGACGATGCCGACGCTGGCGCCGAAGGCGGCGATGTAGACGGCCAGACACACCATGGCGATCCACCCGGCCGAGGGGTCCAGGCTGTCGCCGTGGAGCACGAAGCCGAGGACGAGGAGCGTGATGCTCATGACGGCGAATCCGCTCATCAGCAGGATGCGACGCCCGATCCTGTCCACCAGGGACATGCCGACGATGGTCATGACGACGTTCACGGCCCCGATGCCCACGGTGCCCAGGATGGCGGTGGAGGCTCCGAGCCCGGTGGAGTTGAAGATCGTCGGGGCGTAGTAGATGACGCTGTTGATGCCGCTGGCCTGGCCGAAGATGGACACGCCTATGCCGGCGATCAGCGCCGGCCGGACCCACGGAGTGGTGAGGTCGCGCAGTGTGGACTTGGGTTCGAGGTCCTCGTGCAGGGACCGGTGGATCTCCTGGAACTCGGTATCGGCCGTCTGCGGGTCCCGGAGCCGGCCCAATACGGTGCGGGCCTCCTCGGTCCGCCCCTTCTCGAAGAGCCACCGGGGGGTCTCCGGCAGGAAGAGCATCCCCACGCCCAACACGATCGCCGGAATCACGCCCAGACCGAACATCCACCGCCATCCGCCGTCGTAGGCGAACAGTGCGTTGGTCAGGTAGGCAGCCAGGATGCCGATGGTGATGAGCAGCTGGTTGGCCGAAACCAGCCGACCGCGGATCGCCGGGGGTGCTGCTTCGGCGATGAAGAGCGGAACCAGCACCGACGCGGCCCCGACCGCCAGACCCAGGACCAGGCGGGCGACGACCAGTAGTTCCGCCGTGGGGGCGAAGGCCGCCAACAGTGCACCAATCGTGAAGACGGTTGCCGCGGCGATGATGGTGTTCTTCCGTCCATGACGGTCCGCGAGGGGCCCGCATCCCACGGCGCCGATGATCGCCCCGACGAGGATGGAACTGACGACCACGCCTTCGGTGAGCGGTGTCAGGGAGAAGTCGTCGTTGATGAACAGCAGGGCCCCGGAGATCACCCCGGTGTCGTAGCCGAAGAGGAAACCCCCGACCGCTGCGATGGCACTGACCGCGTAGACCAGTTTGGGCGATTTCGGGGCAGGGTTCGTGCGGTCCCGGGATTCTGTGCGCATGGCGGCTTTCTTGAGAGGCGGTCGGGACGCGGGCCGTGGGGCTGCCACGGCAGGCGAAGCACCTGGACGAGGTGGCCTGGTCCACCGTTTTCAGCCTACTGGTCCTGGTCCCCTCCGGAACAGCCAGCACCCTCCGGGGCCGGAAGGCGGCCCGGGGCCTAGCCGTGGGCGGCCGTGATGTTGAACATCCAGTTGATGCCGAACCCATCGGTCAGTTGTCCGAAGGAATCGCCCCAGGGGGCTTCTTCCAGTGCCATGGTGATGGTGGCGTCGGCGGCGAGCCGGTCCCACCAGCCGCGCAGGGTGTCCCCGTCGCCGCCCTCGGACCCGTCCGAACTCAGCGAGATGGTCCCGTTCGGGGTGGGATCGCATCCCGGGCCCGGATCACTGGCCATCAGGTGGATGCCCCGTTCGAGGAACAACGAGGAGTGCATGACTTTTTGGCTCTGTTCCGGATCCTTTTCGCCCATGCCCTCGGCGAAGGTCAGCACGCTCAGCTCGCCGCCGAAAACTGATTTGTAGAATTCCATGGCTTCACGGGCATTGCCGCCGAAGCTCAGGTAGGGGGTCATTCCGATGCTCATGGTGGTGCCCTTCGTCCGGGGGAACGGACACGGTGGTGTCCTCCACCCATCCTGCTGCCGCAGCGCGGGCTTGTGAAGGGGAGGGGCGCTCCTGCCGGTGGCGCTCCCGCGTGGGAGGCCCCGATTGGCGCATCACGGGGCCGGTGCTGTAGATTATTGAATCGTCCCGGACGTCGGAAGCCGACGGTGGGGACGACCTGCGGGGGTATGGCGCAGTTGGTAGCGCGTCTGCATGGCATGCAGAAGGTCAGGGGTTCGAATCCCCTTACCTCCACCACAGGAAAAGGGCTTCCCGGTTCATTGGAATCGGGAAGCCCTTTTTGTCTTTCCCGGGTTAGTGGCCTTCACCCTCGCGCTCGGCGTAGGGCAGGATGCTGGAGCCGTCGCCCATCGCGGAACGGGTGATGACTCCCAGCGAGCCGTCCTGTTGCAGGACCACTGCCTGGACGTCCGCCAGGGACCCCTGCCCCGATTGCCGGGCAGCGGTGTGCACATCGGCTTCCGTCAACCGGTGGCGGCGCAACGCCCGGTGCTGCAGTTCCTCGTTGTAGTAGAGCAGCACCGGGGGTGAGTCCAGGACACGGCGCATGACGTTCCAGCGCGCCCGGAGACCTGCCAGGGCCCACTGCACCCCGACGAGCAGCACCAGTGCTGCCACCGCCTGGGCGAGACTGACATCGACCGCCGTGACGGTGCGGCCGAAGGTGGACCCCAGGGTGACGGCGATGACGAAGTCCAACGGCGTCATTTTCGCCATGGTGCGCGGCCCGGTCCCCCGGAGCAGGATCACCAGCACGAGATAGCCGACGATGCCGATGAGCAGGGTATGTATGACCGGCTCCCAGCCGGTCCAGAAGTAACTCAAGTCCATTCGGACATTCTGGCATGGGGGTGGGGGATACTGTCGATATGAGGATACTGATCGTAGGCGCCGGGGCCACCGGTGGTGCTTTTGGTGCACGACTGCTGGAAGCAGGCCGTGACGTCACCTATCTGGTCCGGGCCGCCCGGGCCGAAGAACTCCGCCGCGGGGGGCTGCGGTTCATGGCCCCGGACGGTGACCGGGTCCTGCCCGTCCAGGTCATCACGGCCGGTCAGTCCGCCGGGGAATTCGATCTGGTCCTGCTGGCCGTGAAGGCCACCGGCCTCGACGCCGCCCTGGACGACGCGGCCCCGTTCATCGGCACCGGGACCACCGTCGTCCCCTTCCTCAACGGGATGCGCCATATCGACCTGATCCGGTCCCTGCCGGCCGGAATCCCGCTGGGCGGGTTGGTGAAGATCATTGCCGCATTGGGCGAGGAGGGTTCCGTGCGGCAAATGACGGACCTGGCCACCATGACCATCGGCACCTTCGACGGCAGTGCCGTGCCTGCACGGATCTCCGACACGCTGCGGGTCCCCGGGCTGGAGCTCTTCGAAACGAACGACGTGCTGCAGGCGCTCTGGGACAAGTGGGTGTTCATTGCCGCCGCCGGGGTCGTCACCTGCCTGTTCCGCAACAGTGTCGGCAACATCCTCGCCGCCGGGGGGCGGGCCCATATCGATGCCGCGATCGCCGAAACCGAGGCCGTCGCCGCGGCGGCCGGGCATCGCACGCAGACGGCCAGCCACGACCAGGCCGTCGGTCTGCTCACCGATCCCGGTTCGGCGTTCGTTTCCTCGCTCTACCGTGATGTGGTCTCCGGACACGCCACGGAGGCCGAACACATCCTGGGGGACCTCCAGGTGCGGGCCCGCGCCGTGGAGGTGGACACTCCGCTGGTGGATCTGACGTTGGTGCAGCTCCGGGCCGGCGGGCGGGCCGCGGCCGCACCGGCACCCTGAGGAGGGGTCAGGCCGGGGCGTCGGGACGCGTGGTCCGCAGCACCAGTGACTGCCGGCGCTGATGCACCGTGAGGTAGCGCAGCCCGCCCGGCCCGGCCGCGAATGACCGCCGGGACCGGCGGGGCAACCAGACCAGCGACCCGGGGGAGAGCGGGACGTCCCCGCGTTCGGTGCCCAGGGTGCCCTCGCCGCCCAGGACGTGGATGAGTACATCGAGTTCGGGGCCGGCGTAGGCGTCGATGGAGCCTCCAGGCTCCAGGGAGATGATGTTCGAGTCGAGGTCGCGTTCGCGGGCCGGAATGTTCCACACCGCTCCCGAGACCCCGGGTTCGCCCGTTCGCCCGGCCACGGCCCGGGTGTCGAGTAGCAACCGAGGCAGCGGGGTGCTGGCCATTTTCGTGAGGCGGATACGCCACCGTCCGGGGCCGGAGGCCAGCTGCTCCCACTCGTGGCTGCCCGGGTGTTCGGACTCGAACTCGTGGCGCAGGTCGTGCGGGTCGCGGTCGTCGACCAGAAGAAGGGACGCCTCGACCGGCAGCTGCGCATACCGTTCCAGGACGTGCCGGTGGCGCTCGGGGGCATCCAGTTCCCGCAGGTCCAGTTCCTGCGTGGTTCCGGGAGGATCGGTGTTGGTCATCGGTGGTCTCCTTGATTTCGGGGGAACTGGTGACTCCACGGTAGGCCGTGGCCGTTCCTAGAGCTTCCTGGCCCAGTCCACCACCGGGGCCACCGTGGAAAAGACCACCGAGGTGTCCTGGTGGGATTGCTCCTGGAAGAAGGAGATGCTGGGGCGCTCGGCCGGACGGAACAGCTTCCGGTAGTGTTCCGCCGGCCGGTTTCCGCCGAGGACCACGACGGCGCTATGGCGTTCGGGGGCGAGCGCGCGGGCCAGGGCCAGGCCATGCAGGCGGCCGAAGAGTGGCGGCCCGACCAGGACCAGCCCGTCGTAGAAGACGACGTCGTTGGCCGCGGCGTCACGCACCTGGATCTGTTCGGCCAGGTTCCCCGCACCGCGCAGGGCATTCTCCAGTGCCTGGGCATAGGCGCGGCTGGGGCCGTGGCGGCCGTAGTAGACAATGGCGACGGTACGCATGGTGCCTCCTCGGGCGTCAGAACAACGGGGGCTGGTCCTCGGCCGACGGCAGGACGCCCTCGAGCCGGAGCAGGAAGAGTTTGCGGTCGACCCCTCCGCCATAGCCGGTCATCGACCCATCGGCGCCGATGACGCGATGACAGGGGACGATGATCGACAGCGGGTTACGTCCGTTGGCGGTACCGACGGCGCGGGACAAATGAGGGTCACCGAGTGCGGCGGCCAGATCCCCGTAGCTGCGCGTCGTCCCATGGTCGATGGTGCGCAGCAGGGCCCAGACCCGCTGCTGGAAGTCGGTGCCGGAGGGATCCAGGGTCACGTCGAAACGGGTTCGGGTGCCGGCGAAGTATTCGCCGAGTTCGTCGATGCCCTGCCCGATGATCGGGCAGGGCGCGGAATCGGAGACCTCGGTGCCTTCCGGCGGCCCCGCGGGCTGGTGGGCATGGTCTTCCATGTGGACGCCGGCCAACCCCTTCCCGGTGGCGGAGAGCCGGATCCGACCGATCGGTGAGTCCATGTACGCGTAGCGGAGCATGGCGGACTAACCGGTGATGGCCGCGAGTGCGCCATCGAGTTCGGGATAGGTGAAGGCGAACCCGGCCCGGGGCAGCCGGTTCGACGTCGCATGCCGTCCGGTCAGACCCAGGGCGGGGTCGGTGCGGAGGGCGGCCGCGCCGAGTTTGAGCATCGGTTCCGGGGTGGCCAGTGAGAAACGTTTCAACGGGCCCGGCGCCAGCACGGATCTCAGTGCCGCCATGAACCCGGCATTGCGGACCGGAGCCGGGGAAGCGGCGATCACGACCCCTTCATCCAGATCGATCCCGGGCTCCAGTCCGAGGCCGGCCCGCACGATGCGCAGCCAATCGGTCAGATGGATCCAGCTGACCCATTGGACGCCCGAGCCGACCGGGCCGCCCAGTCCGGTGCGGGCGAGCAGGGACAACCGGTCGAAGGCAGGACTCTCCTGTTCCAGGACGACGCCGGTGCGCAGGATGGTGGACCGGAGGGCCCGGGCGCCGTTCAGTGCCTCCTCCCAGGGCCGGGCGACACCGGTCATCTGCGGCAGGGCGGCCGTGGCCTCGGGCAAGGGGGAGTCCTCGGTGAGCCGTTCATCACCGGCATCGGAGTAGATGGCGGTCGTGCTGGCCTGGACCCAGTGGTCCAGCGGGACCTCGTGTTTCCGGCTGGCCTGGACGAGTGCGCGGGTGGCATCGACCCGCGAGTCGCGCAGTTCGGCGATGTTCTCTGCCGTGGGGCGGGCATCCACCAGCCGTCCGGCCAGGTTGACCAGGCTGACGCTGCCCTCGGCAGGGTCCAGTTCGGTGGTCCAGGCGCCCTGGCTGTGCCCATCCCAACGGACTTGGCGGAACGGAGAGACGGGGTCGGGACTCCGCGTGAGGATCACGGGGTCCAGGCCGTGGCAGAGGAGATCTGCGGCCAACCGGATGCCGAGGAAGCCGCTGCCGCCGGCAATGACGATCCGGTGGGACGGATCCGGGGTTCCGCCGGCCAATCGGTAGAGCCGGGCACAATTCTCCGCGAAGTGCGAGGCCAGCGGCTTGGCGTTCGACTCGGTGAACAGCCAGGACCCGTGGCCTTCGATGGCGACCCGTTGGGTCAGCAGGGTCCCGGCTGGATGCTCGGCGATCTCCCAATGCACCAGCAGGCCACCACCGGGCTGCGGCTGGCGCCAGGCAAAGGAGACCCCCGCCTGGTTGCGTGTGACCACCGCATCCGGTGCCGTCCGCGAATGCACCGCGCCCAGCAACGGGGGATTCGGGGTGAAGGCCAGCCGGCTGCCCGGAACCAGGGCGCCGTCGTGGGCGGGGACCAGGGACCTGACCGCGGGGTTCCAGTCGGGCAGGCGGGCGGGATCGGAGATGATGCGCCAGACATCGTCCGGCGCCAGGGCGAGCACATGCTCTTGCGTGCGGTTCCAGGCCATGGTTTCAGCTTAGCCGCGAACCACCGGACAAACAGGGGCCATGAAAAGGGGCGTTAACGCGTGAGGTGGCCACCCCGTGCGGGATGGCCACCTTCGTCGGTGTTGCCGCTATGGCCTAGGCCTTGCGGCGCCCTGTGATGAAGCCCCAGATGACCAGAACGATCAACGAACCGATGATGGCCCAGATCCAGGAAACGATGCTGAAGAATTGGCCTGTATTAGCGTTGAACAACTCGCCGCCGATCCAACCACCCAGCATGGCGCCGATGACGCCGAGGATGAGGGTGGCGATCCAGCCGCCTCCCTGCCTACCGGGCAGGATCGCCTTCGCGATGGCACCGGCAATCAGTCCAAGAAGTAGAAAAGCCAGGAAATGCAGCACGATATTCCTCCTTTACGTTCCCACGTGGCGTGGGCGGTTTGCCCCGGGGACATGCTGTCTCCGGGGTACGTATCGAAATATTAGCAGCAAGAATTGACAAAAATCGCTCTGGACCAGATTTGTCGTCACATCGCGTCCGTGAGGTCCGCCACGAGCCGTCCACCCCCTCGGGAAAGACGACGGCGGCATGCCACCGGCATCCCGGAATCCGGGACGCTGGTGGCATGCCGCCGTCGGCGGTCGCCTGCTTCTACTTGGTGGAGGCCTGGCGGGGCTTTGCTGCCACCTGGCCCTCCATGGCGGAGAACTCCTCGTCGATGAGTTCGTTGGGCTTCGCCGTCATCTTCGAGACGACGACGGCAACGACGACGTTGAGGATGAACGCCGGGATGATCTCGTACAGGTTCTCCGTCAACACGGGGGTCTTGCCCCAGATGAACACGGTGGCCGCGGCGACGATCATGCCGCTCAAGGCGCCGGTGCTCGTCAGCTTGCGCCAGTACAGGCTCAGCAGCACCAGCGGGCCGAAGGCCGCGCCGAAGCCGGCCCAGGCGAAGGCCACCAGATCCAGCACGCTGGCCTCGCGGTCCAGGGCGATGAGGAAGGCGATCACGGCGATCACCAGCACGCCGGCCCGGCCCAGTGCGACCTGCTTCTTGGGCGTCGATTCCCGGCCGACGATGTTGTAGAGGTCCTCCACCAAGGCGGAGGAGGAGACGATGAGCTGCGAGGAGATCGTGGACATGACCGCCGCCAGCACCGCCGCCAGCACCAGGCCGGCGAGGAAGGGGTGGAAGAAGATCTGGCTCAACAGCAGGAAGACCGTCTCCGGGTCGGTGATTTCCTTGGCCGGGTCGTCGGCGAAGTAGGCGATGCCGACCAGGGCGGTGGCCACGGCGCCGAGGGCCGAGATGGCCATCCAGCTGACGCCGATCCGGCGGCCGGCCTTGGCGTCGGCGG
>JAKDMV010000076.1 GCA_030452125.1 Micrococcaceae bacterium | reverse complement strand
GCTAGGCGTCATGCTTGCCAGTGACCTGAACCACACCCTAGAATTGTAGACAATCTACGATGGGTTTTTAAGGAGCTTGAATGGTACAGACGGGCTTCGCACCAATGCTCTTCACCACCGAGGAGTATGCCGCACGATTGGCCGCGGCACGGGTGCGCATGCAGGACCAGGGACTCAGTGCGCTGATCGTCACCGACCCGGCGAACATCTACTATCTGACGGGGTACAACGCCTGGTCGTTCTACACCCCGCAGATGGTCTTCGTCCCCATGGAAGGGGACATGATCCTGTTTACCCGTGAGATGGACGCCAACGGCGCGTTCCGCACCACCTGGCTGGATTCGGACAACATCGTCGGATACCCCGAACGCTACGTCCACCGCCCACACCTGCACCCCTTCGACTGGGTCGCCTACGCCCTGCGCGCCAGGTACCTCATCGCCCCGGCCACGAGGGGCTGCGTGGGGTTGGAGATGGACGCCCACTTCTTCTCCCCCAAGGGATACCGGTCGCTGGTCAACGCTCTGCCGGAGTGGACGCTGGTGGACTGCTTCGAACTGGTCAACTGGGTCCGGGCGATCAAATCGCCGGCGGAGATCCAGCTGATGCGCCATGCGGCGGTGGTCACCAACATGGCCATGCACGCGGCCCAGGACGCCATCGAAGTCGGCGCCCGGCAGTGCGATGTCGCCGCGGCCATCACCAACGCCCAGATCCGTGGCACGGAGGAGTTCGGTGGTGACTACACCGCCATCGTGCCCATGCTCCCCACCGGCGAGTCGGCCGATACCCCGCATCTGACCTGGAACAACGAGCCGCTCGAGAAGGACCAGGCGATGATCGTGGAGCTGGCGGGGGCCTACCAGCGCTACCACGTACCCATGGCCAGGACGTTCATGACCGGCACGCCCACCGCCCAGCTGGCGCATCTGGCCCAGGCCACCGACCATGCGTTGGCCGCGGTGTTGGAAACGGTACATCCCGGGGCTCCGGTGCAGGAGCTTTCGCAGGTCTTCAACCGCACGCTCTTCGAATACGGCTACGAGAAGGCCTCGCGCATCGGTTACTCCATCGGGGTCGGCTACCCCCCGGACTGGGGCGAGCGGACGATCTCGTTGCGCAGCGAGGACCAGACCCTGCTGGCCGAGAACATGACGTTCCACCTGATGTGTGGCATGTGGATGGACGGCTACGGCTACGAGGTCTCCGAGGCCATCCGGGTCACCGATACCGGGGTCGAGACTTTCACGTCCTTCCCCCGCGGGCTCGTTCCCGCCGGCAAGGCCGGCCACGAGGCGGCGGAGTCGATCAACGTGCTCGGCAACCCCGGCGAGCGCGCGATCTCCAATGCCCCCGGCCTGCCCGGGATGACCCCTCCGACGAACGAACCACGCCGTCCGGCCACCCCCCGCTTCGGGTTCACCACTCCCGACGAATCGACCCTGACCGGTTCGATGAACATCGTGGCACGAAACGCCGAGGCCGCCGATAGCGACCCGGCCCGTCCCACCAGCCCTCCGCTGGACGCCCTCGAAGACGACAGCGACACCGAAAACCCCCCGAAGGAGACACCATGACCACCGTGAACCTGCCACTCGCCGGCCGCGCCGAGAACCTCGTGGGCTCCGTCATCGACTCAAGCACCTCGCTGCTCGCCGCCCAGAAGCACGACATCATCCGTTTCGCCATGGGCGCCCCGGCGGACGAGTTCGTTCCGGTGGACACGTTCACCGAGATCGCCGCCAGCGTCCACGACGCCTCCTCCTTCACCTACGGCGCCTCCGAGGGGGAACCCCGCCTGGTCAAGGCACTGGTCGACTACCTGGGCACCACGGCGGAGCCCACCAGCCCCGAACGGATCAGCATCACTTCCGGCGGCATGCAGGGCCTGGACATCGCCTGCAAGCTCTTCGTCGATCCGGGCGATCTGGTCATCGTCGAATCCCCGACCTACACCAACGGGTCGGCCACCGCACTGAGCTACGGGGCCGAACTGCTCGAGGTGCCGATGGATGCGGACGGGATGGACATCGACGAGCTCGAACGCCTCGTCGACGCCGCCGGCCGCACCCCCAAGGCGATCTACACGATCCCGAACTTCCAGAACCCCTCGGGCACCACGCTCTCGGTGGAACGGCGGGAACGCCTCATCGGGCTGGCCCGCCGCTGGGCGGCGGTCATCATCGACGACGACCCCTACGGACTGCTGCGCTTCGCCGGCGAGGACCTGCCCGGGTTCCGCCAACTCAGCGACAACGACCCGCTGGTGTTCTCGGTCAGGACGTTCTCCAAGATCTTGGCTCCGGGGCTGCGGGTGGGCTGGATCGACGCCGATCCTTCGCTGCAGCAGCTCATCATCAACGCCAAGCAGGCGATGGACACCTGTACCAACGTCCCGGCCCAGCATG
This sequence comes from Micrococcaceae bacterium, assembly GCA_030452125.1. GTDB lineage: Bacteria > Actinomycetota > Actinomycetes > Actinomycetales > Micrococcaceae > Arthrobacter_H. The sequence goes on along the minus strand of JAKDMV010000076.1, from coordinate 13,217 downwards.
TGGTGGCCGAATACCTGCGCCGCGGGATCCTCGACGAGCACCTGGCCTTCCTGCGCGGGGAGTACCACGCCCGGCGCGACGCGATGCAGGCGAGCCTGGAAAAGAACCTGGGCGGACGGATCCGCACGACGCATCCGGACGGGGGCTTCTTCCTCTGGGTCACCCTCACCGGGGAGGACGCGGCAGTGGACACCCGCCGGCTGTTCGAGATCGCCCTGGCCGAAGGCGTGGCCTTCATCCCGGGCCCGGCCCTGTCGGCAGGGGGCCGCTTCGCCTCGGCCTTCCGGGTGTGCTTCGCCTCCACCGGGCCCGAGCGCACCGACGTCGGCGTCCAACGCCTGGCCGCCGCACTGGATCTCGCCCTGGAGGAAACCCGGCAGCCCGATGCCGCCGCCACCGGCTCCGCGCCGGCGTCGGGGCGTGGCTGAATGACGGACACGGCCACCGGGAGCACTGCGTGGCAGGTCGATGCCCCGGCCCTGACTGCCCTGACGATCGAGCTGATCAACGCCGGCGGGGTGAACCCCGGAGGCACCGAACAGGCCACCGTGGAGGCCCTGGTCGCCGAAGCGAAGCGGCGGGGCCTGCAGGTCAGGACCCGGGAGGTCGAGCCGGGCCGGCCGAATGTGTTCATCACCCTGCCCGGCGGGGACGGGGACGGACTGCTCTTCCTGGGCCACTCCGACGTCGTCCCCGTCGGGGACGGCTGGGACCGCGAGCCCTTCGACGCCTATGAGGCCGACGGCCGGCTCTTCGGCCGCGGCGCCACCGACATGAAGGGCGGCCTGGCGGCCGTGCTGACCTCCATGACCATGCTGCACGAGGCCGGAACCCGGCTCGCCGGTCCGGTGACTCTGGCCTGCCTGGTCGACGAGGAGGAGACCGGGGCCGGGATCCGGGCCTTGGTCGCCGACGGACTGGAACACCGTTACCTCGGCTGCATCGTCGCCGAACCGACCGATCTGGAAACGGTCATCGCCTGCCGGGGGGATTCCTATCTGGAGGTCGAGGTGACCGGACAGGCCGCCCACTCCGGACGGCCCAGCGATGGGCGCAATGCGATCGACGCGGCCGTGCGGATCTGCAACCTCGTCACCGCCGACCAGGAGCGCCTGCGGGCCGAAAACGACCCGCTGCTGGGGTACGCCACCTGGAACACCGGCATGATCTCCGGGGGGCGGGGCACCTCGATGGTCGCCCCCGAAGCCCATCTATGGTTCGACCGCCGGCTCATGCCCGGTGAAGACACCACGGCCATCCGTGAGGAGCTGGTCGCGGGCATCGAGGCGGCGGGCATCACCGGGGACGGGATTTCCGTCCAGGTCAACACCACCATGGAGATGCCGGGATTCCGCACCGATCCGGACCATCCGCTGGTCACCGCGGCCGTCGGCGCTTTGGCCGACGCCGGGGTGGAGACCAGCATCTCGGGATGGAGCGCCTCCTGTGATGGCGGGTTCATTTCCCGCGATTTCGGGATTCCGAGCATCGTGCTGGGTCCGGGCGAGCTCAACGACGAGGCACACCAACCGAACGAATCAGTTCGTGTCTCCGAAGTTGTGGCGGCAACGCGCGCATATGGCATGCTGATATCCACCTTGCTGAACCCCGATAACGGCGCATCAGGCGCCTAGCCCACCGACGGCCGAAAGGCAAACGATCATGAGCGAACAACCCCAGGGATCATCCGGCGCAATGACGATGGAGGACCCCAATGCCCCGGGCGCCGAGCCCCAGACGCAGGAAGCCAAGGATAGCCTGCACCGCTCCATCCTGGGTTCGGCACTGGGCAACGCGGTCGAGTGGTTCGACTACGGCGTCTACGGCTACCTGACCATCTACATGGCAGTGAACTTCTTCGGCTCCGAAGAGGGTGACGGCGGGCTGGGAGTCACCCTCGCCCTGGCCACCTTGGCGATGTCCTTCCTCGTCCGCCCCTTGGGCGGTCTGATCTTGGGCCCGCTGGGCGATAAATTCGGCCGGCAGAAGGTCATGGTCCTGACCGTGTTGATGATGACCACCGCCACCGGCGTCATCGGCCTGCTGCCCACCATCCAGACGATCGGTTTGGCGGCTCCGCTGCTGCTGTTGCTCTGCCGCATGGTCCAGGGCTTCTCGGCTGGCGGCGAATATGGTGGCGCTGCGGTCTACATGGCCGAATGCGCCCCCGATCAGCGTCGCGGTTTCCTGGGCTCGTTCCTGGAATTCGGCACGATGGTGGGCTTCATCCTCTCGGCCACGGTCTGCACCGCACTGATCACGATCGTCGGTGACGACGGAATGCTCGCCGGCTGGTGGCGTCTGCCCTTCCTGATGACCATCCCCCTGGGGCTGACCGCCCTGTACATCCGGACGAAGCTGGGCGAAGCAGCAGTCTTCTCCGAAGCCTCCGATAGCCAGGAAACCTCCAAAACCCCAATCCGCCACACCCTGCGCACCCAGTGGCGCGAAGTGCTCATCCTGGGCGGGTTCGTCGTCCTGCTCAACGTCGCCTTCTACCTGATCCTCGGCTACATGCCCACCTACATGTCCGAACAGTTAGGTCACAGTACCGCCCAGGGCAACTGGATGCTGGTGGCGATCATGGTCGTCATGCTGGTGGTGATCCCGTTCATGGGCGCCCTCTCGGACCGGATCGGACGCAAACCCCTGCTCCTGACCGCTGCTGGCGGGTATATTCTCTTGGCCGTTCCGGCGATGGTGTTGCTGGGGATCGACAACCTGTTCCTGCAGTTCATCGGTCTGGCCGTGCTGGGCGCCCTGCTGGTCATCCTGGTCGCCTCGGTGTCCTCCACCTTGCCGGCACTATTCCCCACGAATGTGCGCTATACGGGCTTCGCGATCGGCTACAACTTCTCCGTGGCGTTCATTGCGGGCCCCTCGCAGACACTGACCAACGAGTTGATCGATATCACCGGAAACGTGTTGGTGCCGGGGATCTACATGTCGCTGGCCGGCATAGTCGGCTTCATCGCTATCCTGTGCATGCGGGAGACGTCCCAGGCGTCACTGCGTGGCGAGGATCTGCCCGGCGATCCCGGATCGGTCGGCTGGCCGTCCAGGAAGTGGGTCCAGGTCAACCGGACCAAGGCCGACGCGGGCAAGGCCATGGCGCAGTAGGAAGACAGCTCGGAAATGGAGGGTGTGCGCCGCGGCGCACACCCTCCCTTTTTTCGGTTCGTGGTGTCTTCGGGGCAGGGGGCTCAGTCGGTGCCGGCCCCATCGGCCAGGGGCTCGAGCAGCTGGGCGATGGCGCTGTCCATGTGTTCGGCCAGCGCCCGGTGCAACGCCGGGACATCCCCGGCGAGGATGGCCTCGGCGATATGCCGGTGTTCATCCACCCGGTGCTGGAGTGAGTATTCGGCCTGTTCGAGCGCGACCAGGCACATCCGGGTTTCGGTGACCAGGGTCCGGTGGATCCGCGTCAGCCGTTTGCTGGACGCCCAGCGGACCATCGCCTCGTGGAAGGAGAGGTCGATCAGGCTCAGTTCGGCAGGATCGCTTCCCGGCCCCAGGGCCGCCATCTTCTCCACGATGGCCAACAGCTCCGCCCCCGCCTCGCTTCCGGTCCGGTCCAGTTCGATGATCTTCAGCGCGGCCCCGCGTTCGACGGCGGTACGGGTGAGATAGATATCGGAGATATCCGCCGGGGTCGGTTCCACGACGAAGAGCCCCCGGTTGCGGATGCTGATCAGCAGGCCCTCCTGGGTCAACCGTTGCATCGCCTCGCGGAGCGGGCCCCGGCTGACCCCCAGCCGCCCGGCCAGGTCGGCTTCCCCCAGTTGTGTTCCGGGCTCGAACTCCCCGTTGCCGATGGCGGTGCGGATCTTGCGCGCGATGATCGAGGGAGTGGACTCCTGGTGCAACGGCTCGAGGCTCGAGGCGGGCATGGGGGTTCCTCACTGGGGTCGGTTTTGTCGGATGCAAACAATCCTACAACCTTGCCCGGCGGTCCTTTCCAGCCCTCCGCCTCCTCGATGGTTCAGTCGGAGCCGGCGACCAGCAGTACCTCATCCGGAGCGTCGGTCCCGCGCTTGCGGTGGGCCCGCAGGACCCGCCGTGCCCTTTCACGCTTCAGGCGTTCGCGTGGATCGAGGTGGGGCAGCTGATCCGCGGGCCCGAAGAAGAAATACCCCATGAACTGCAACCACCACCCGATCTTGTATCCGATCCCCAAACCGGTGGTGTCCTTCACTATGGGCAACCGCTTATGGTCCATGTGTCCCTTTCAGGCTCGGGATTCCGGCCTCGAGCCGGGTACGGAAGCACCCGGGGCACGGGAACCCCCCGACCCACCATCCTACTCCACGGTTGTTTTTCCCCTCTCCCGCCGCCGATGCGGTCCCGGGGGCGGGAGAACGCGATAATGGGACCATGCCAGCCGATCTGCCCCATCTGACCGAGGACCTCTGGCTCCCCCGCGCCCGGGCCCACCGTGACCGGGTCCAACACTTCGCCGCACCATTCCTCCAGCGTCGCTCCACCCAGCGCAAACATCCGGTGGAGGACTTCCTGTTCACCTACTACACCGAGAAGCCCGGCCGGCTGCAGCGCTGGAACCCGGGCACCGGCGTCGTCCTGCTGGGCGACCAGGCCGCCGAGCGGCTGACGTGGAGGCACCACCGGCCCCACGGCGAGGGGGTCACCTTCGACGCGGCGGCCTTCATGGCCGAACGGCACCGCACCGTCACCCACGCCCGGTCGATCCTGGCCGGGGCGGCTTCGAACCCCGCCCGCTTCTCCTGCTTCGGTCTGCATGAATGGGCGATGGCGTATAAATCGGAGGAGAACGGGGTACGCCATGACTACCTACCGCTGCGGCTGGGCGCCGCCGGCACCGACGAGGTCGTCGAAGGCCACCGGATCCGCTGCACCCATATTGACGCCTTCCGCTTCTACACCCCGCAGGCCGTGGGCCTGAACGAGGAACGGCCCACCCGGGAGAACCAGGCGTCGCTGGACCAGCCCGGTTGTCTGCACGCGAACATGGACCTCTATAAATGGGCCTATAAGCTCTCGGCCGCGGTTCCGGGGGAACTGCTGCTGGCGACCTTCGAACTGGCCTGGGACATCAGGACCATGGACATGCGGGCCTCCCCCTACGAACTGGGCGACTGGGGCTATACGCCGATCCGTATCGAAACCGCCGCCGGGAAGGCCGAATACGTGAGGCTGCAACAGGGTTTTGCCGAGCAGGCCACCGGGCTGCGCCTTCGCCTGCTGGCCGTCGCCGACGACCTGATCGCGGCCGCGGAAACGGAGCCGGTCCCGACCCCCGGCCGATGAATCCCCGACGCCGAACAGTGGACACCGGACGCCGGGAGTGGCAGATTCACCCCTAAGGGTCTTTGTCCGACCAACCGCTACCGGGGGTGCACGATGGAAACGAACCAAGCCAACCGCTGGACCGCACGAACCTTATCGACGATGGCCGCCGCCGCACTGGGATTGCTGCTGCTCAGCGGCTGCGCAGGCGAAAGTCCCGACTCCGAACCAACGCAGACCACTGCCGCCACGGAGTCCTCGGCCCCGGAGCCCACCGAACAACCGGCGGGCCCGGAGGAGGGGACGGACGCCGATCTGTCCATCACCATCACCTCCAATGGCGAGGATGTAGTCCACCGGTACCGGCTCGTCTGTTCCGGAGGGGTCCCCGGTAAGGGGACCGACCATCCTCAGGCCGAGGAGGCCTGCACCTTCCTCGACGGCCCCGGCAAGACCGTGCTGACCGGGAAGGCGAAGAAGGATGCCGACTGCACCCAGGAGTCGGCCGGTCCACAGACGGCCATCGTGGAGGGCACCTTGAACGAGACGACGGTCCAACGTGCCTTCGCCCTGGGCAACGGGTGCAAGATCTCGGCCTGGAAGTCCGCCGAGGCATTGCTGGGACGCGGAACGGCCAGCGGCGACCAGTAGGCACTGCCCCCTCCCCCGGGTAGTCACCGATTCATTACCGCCCAGGTCGATTTCAGGGCCCGGGCGGGCCCGCGGCGTGAAAGACTGGCGCCCGGAGGAACACACCCATGGAATTCTTGATCCTGCTCGTTGGCCTGCTGTTCGGAACGGTGCTCGTCGCCGGGCTCGGGGAGCGGATCAGATTGCCCTATCCGGTGCTGATGCTCGTCTTCTCGGCGCTGGTGGCCTATCTGCCGTTCATCCCCGAGATCCACATCGACGCGGAAATGATCCTTCCGTTGTTCCTGCCTCCGCTGTTGTATGCGGTGGCCCAGCGTAGTTCCTGGGCGGTCTTCCGGCTGCGTTGGCGTTCCTTGGTGCTGCTGGCGGTCCTGCTCATCGCCGTGACCGTGGCCATCGTCGCCGGGGCCACCTGGTTGCTGATCCCCTCCATGGGACTGCCGGCGGCCATCGCGCTCGGCGCCATCGTCGCCCCGCCGGACCCCGTGGCCGTCGAGGCGGTCGCCGCCAAGGTCAGCATGCCCCGCAGGCTGACCACCGTGCTACAAACCGAGGGGCTGTTCAACGACGCCACCGCCATCGTCATCTTCCAGACCGCCGTGGCCGCGGCCGCCAGCGGCCGGGACGTCGGCTGGGATGTGATCCCGCGTTTCCTCCTCGGCGCCGCCGGAGCCGTCGTCCTGGGCCTGGCCATGGCCTGGCTCGTGGGAACACTGAACCGCTTCGTCCCCGATCTGGTGGCCCGCTCCGCCGCGACCCTGGTGGCCCCCTTCGCCGTCTACATCCTGGCCGAGGAGATCCATTGCTCGGGCGTCGTCGCCGTCGTGGTCACCGCCCTGGAACTGGGCCGGCGGGCCCGCCCCCAGGATTCCGCCGAACGCCTGACCCGCAACTCCTTCTGGGACGTGGTGGAGATGCTGACCACCGGGGTCGCCTTCGGCCTGCTGGGCATCGAGATGCGCTACGTCTTCGAGGACGAAGGAGCGGGCATCATGGCCTTCATCCCCGGGATCCTGGTCGTCTGCGCCGCGGTGCTGCTGGTGCGTTTCGGCTGGATGATGTTGATGTACAAGGTCGGGGGCACCGAAAAGCGCAACAGCGTGCCGGGCTCGCTCAAGGAAGTGCTCGTGGTCAGCTGGTGCGGCATGCGGGGTCTGGCCACCCTGGCGCTGGCCTTGGCGCTCCCGTTGGAGATGGACAACGGGGACCCGTTCCCGGGGCGCAACTTCATCATCACCTGCGCCTGCGCCGTCCTGCTGGTCACCCTGGTGGGCCCGGGGCTGACCCTGCCGACCCTGATGCGGCATCTGAAGCTGCCCGACGACCGGGCCAAGGCCGAACGGGCCGAACGGGCCATCGCCGTCCGCGCCGAGGAGGTGGCCATGGACACCGTCAGGCAATCCGAGGCGGCGCAGAAGCTCTCCCCCGAACGGCGCGAGAAGCTCGCCCGTCGCATGTCCTCGCTGCACCGGATCCTCGAACACGATTTCGGCGACGACCCGGAGAAGGCGCGCATCGTCAAAAAGACCCTCGCGGCCATGGACCAGGTCCAACGCGAGGCCCTCGACGCAGCCCGGCGCGAGGTGCTGTCGATGCGCCGGGAACCCGAGGCGGATCCCGAGGCGGTGGATCGGGTGCTACGCCGGTTGGACCTGCGTACGGTCACCCTGGACCGCTAACCCGACGGCAAAACATCCTATGTAACTCCGGTGATTTGTGCATGAATTCGTAAATCCGTGCTGAATTGCCAGTTTTGACGATCCAGACATAGGACCTCTAGTGTTGTGTCGTTCGTTACTTTCGGGCCGAGCCTTCCGGCCGATGTGGAGGCAGTCTCCCCCCGGCCAACGAATCCGCCGACACGTAGCCCGCAAAGGAGCACCTCCATGGCTGAGAACAAGGCGCCATCGTCCAGAGATCATTCCACCGAGGCGATCCCCAAGGTGGTCATCCTCATTGCCATCCTGGCCGGGTTCTCCGGCCTGCTCTACGGCTACGACTCGGGCGCGATCTCCGGGGCCCTGCCCCTGCTGACCCAGGACTTCGGCATCGACGCCCAAACCCAGGGGCTGGTCACCTCCCTGCTCCTCTGGGGCGCCTTGCCGGCCATCGTGGTCAGCACCATCGCCTCACGGCGCTTCGACCGCCGGCACATCCTGCTGGTGGGGGCGGGGATCTTCATCGTCGGGTCCATCGCCTGCGGGCTGGCCCCGAACATCGGGTTTTTGATGTTCGCCCGTTTCTTCCTCGGCCTGGCCGTGGGCATCGCCAACATGTTCGGCCTGATCTACCTTTCCGAGCTGGCCCCCACACGGATTCGCGGTCTGCTGACCGGCCTGTACCAGCTGGCGGTCAACGTCGGCATCCTCGGCGCCTACATCGTCGGGGACCTGCTCCACGATTCGGGGTCCTGGCAGTGGATCCTCGCGGCAGGGGTCTTCCCCGCCATCATCTTCTTCTTCGGCATGCTGCTCAGCCCGGCCAGCCCGCGCTGGCTGCTCACCCGGGGCCGGGGCCAGGAAGCGCTGAAGGTCCTGAAGAAGCTGCGCGGTACCGACGAGATCGCCCAGGCCGAAGTGGACGACATCCAAGCCAGCCTCCAACAGCAGGACGCGGGGATCGGGACGCTGTTCCGTTCCGCCCGCCCGGCCATGGTGGTCCTGTTCGTCCTGACGTTCTTCCAGGTCTTCACCGGGATCAACGCCGTCGTCTACTACGCGCCGATCATCTTCGCCGACATCACCTCAATGGGTTCCAATGCCGGGGCCGTCGCCAACTACGGTGTCGGCATCGCCCTGGTCATCTCCACCGGGGTGTCCCTGCCGCTGATCGACAAGCTGGGCCGGATCAAGATGCTGGCCCTGAGCATGGCCGGACAGGCCGTGGCCATGGTCGGGCTGTGGCTGCTCCCCGACGCCGGATACCTCTCCATCGCCGCGGTCTTCGTCTACACCTTCTCCTTCGGGTTCGGCCTGGGCCCGGTGTTCTGGCTCTATGTGCCGGAGATCCTGCCACTGCGCATGCGCGCCATCGGCGTCGGGGTCATCACGTTCACCCAATACCTGTTCAACGCGATCTTCGCTGCCGCCTTCCCCGTCGCCCTGGAGAAGTTCGGCGGGGTGGTCTTCCTGCTCTTCGCCCTGCTCTCGGCGCTCGGGCTCTGGTATGTGCTCACCCGCATCCCCGAAACCGCGGGACGCTCCCTGGAGGAGATCGAAGACGATTGGCGCGCGAAGGCCACGGCCAAGGCGGCCGGGAAGACCGGACAGGACTCCTAGCCGGCCACTGCCTCGAGGTAGAACCAGCGTCCGTCCTCGCGCAGGAAGGTACTGCGTTCGCGTTGGACGCCGCGCCGGCCGTCCTGGCGGTAATGCGCGGCGAACTCGACGATCCCGGTGCCCTCGAAGGGGCCTCCGGCGACCGTGTCCACGATGTCCAGCCGCCGCCAGCTCATCGACGGGTCCAAGTCCAGCTCCGCCGGCCGGGTCGAGGGATGCCAACTGGCCAGCAGGTAGGCGGCGTCCCCGGTGACGAAGGCGCTATAACGCGAACGCATCAGGGCCTCGGCCGTCGCCGCCCCCGGACCTCCTGCCGCACGGTCGGCGTGCACCGGCCCACAGCAGGCGCCGAAGACCTCGCCCGACAGGCAGGGGCAGCGCGCATCGGCGTCCAGCACGGGGAAATCGGCACCGGCATCCTGCTGCTCATCCATGGCCCCAGCCTAGGGGCAAACCGTGGACCCTCACGCGGATACGTGGGGTGGGTCACCCCGGGCCGCGGGCCCCGCCGAACCCGGTAGACTGATCGGGCAAGCTCGCGGAGCGCCTCCAGCCCGGCGTGAGACGGCACCTCCGCAGGCGTACTCAAACCACCTCGCGCACAGGAGACCCCGGATGCCCCGCATCGTTGTTGACGTCATGCCCAAACCAGAGATCCTCGACCCCCAGGGCAAGGCCATCGTGGGCGCACTGCCCCGTTTGGGCTTCGACGCCTTTTCGTCAGTCCGTCAGGGCAAACGCTTCGAACTGACCGTCGACGGCGAGGTGACCGATCAGATCCTGGCCCAGGCCCGCACCGCGGCCGAGACCCTGCTCTCCAACCCGGTGATTGAAGACGTGGTCAACGTCGAGGTCGTCACCGAAGCATGAGCAACGATTCACTGCCCCTGATCGGCGACTACAGCGCGCCGGACACGACCCTGAACGGCGCCCGCATCGGCGTCGTCTCCTTCCCCGGCACCCTCGATGACCGCGACGCCGCCCGTGCCGTGCGGCTGGCCGGCGCCGAAGCCGTGGCCCTCTGGCACGGAGACGACTCCCTCGCGGACGTCGACGCCGTCATCATCCCCGGTGGCTTCTCCTATGGCGACTACCTGCGCGCCGGGGCCATCGCCCGATTCGCCCCGATGATGTCCCGCATCATCGACGCCGCGAATTCGGAGGCCAAGCTCCCCGTGCTGGGCATCTGCAACGGATTCCAGATCCTCACCGAATCGCATCTGCTGCCCGGATCGATGATCAAGAACGACCACCTGAAGTTCCTCTGCCGGGACCAGGTCCTGCGGGTGGAGAACAACACCACGGCGTGGACCAACCAGTACGACGCCGGTGAGGAGATCACCGTGGTGCTGAAGAACCAGGACGGGCAGTACGTCGCCGACGAGAAGACCCTGGACGCCCTGGAGGCCGAAGGCCGCGTCGCCCTGCGCTACGTGGGCTGGAACCCCAACGGCTCGCGCCGCGACATCGCCGGCATCACCAATGCCGCCGGCAACGTCGTCGGACTCATGCCGCACCCCGAACACGCGGTCGAGGCAGGATTCGGCCCCACGACGGCCGCCGGCGCACACACCGGAACCGACGGCCTGGGCTTCTTCTCCTCCGTCCTGAGCACCCTGGTGGGAGGCACCAAATGAGCCAGCAATTCAACATCGACACCGTGGAGAACGCCGCGGCAACCCCCGACACCGAGCTGCCGTGGGCCGAATTGGGGCTGAAGCAGAACGAGTACGACGACGTCGTGAATGTTTTGGGCCGCCGCCCCACCGGCGCGGAACTGGCCATGTACTCGGTCATGTGGTCCGAGCATTGCTCGTATAAGTCCTCCAAGAACCACCTGCGCCAATTCGGCGACAAGGTGACCGATGAGATGAAGAAGGACCTGCTCGTGGGCATCGGCGAGAACGCCGGGGTCACGAACCTGGGCGATGGCTGGGCCGTCACCTTCAAGATCGAATCGCATAACTCCCCCTCCTTCGTGGAGCCCTACCAGGGCGCGGCCACGGGCATCGGCGGGATCGTGCGCGACATCATCTCCATGGGCGCCCGCCCGGTGGCCGTGATGGATCCGCTGCGTTTCGGGGCCATCGACCACCCCGACACCGCCCGGGTCATGCACGGGGCCGTCGCCGGGATCGGCGGCTACGGCAACTCGCTGGGCCTGCCGAACATCGGCGGGGAAATGGTCTTCGACCCGGTATACCAGGGCAACCCGCTGGTGAACGCGCTGGCCGTGGGCGTCATGCGCCATGAGGACATCCGCCTGGCCAACGCCTCCGGGAAGGGCAATAAGGTCGTCCTGTTCGGTGCCCGTACCGGCGGCGATGGGATCGGTGGCGCCTCGGTGCTGGCCTCCGAGTCCTTCGATGCGACCAAACCCTCCAAGCGCCCCGCGGTCCAGGTCGGTGACCCCTTCGCCGAGAAGGTGCTCATCGAGTGCTGCCTGGAACTGTTCAAGGCCTCCCTCGTCGAGGGCATCCAGGACCTGGGCGCCGCGGGCATCTCCTGCGCCACCAGTGAACTGGCCTCCAACGGCGACGGCGGCATGCGGGTCGAACTGACCAACGTGCTGCTGCGCGATCCGACGCTGACCCCGGGCGAGATCCTGATGTCCGAGTCGCAGGAACGCATGATGGCCGTGGTCTCCCCGGAAAACCTCGAGGCCTTCGAAGCGGTCATGGACAAATGGGCCGTGGAGTACTCCTGGCTCGGCGAGGTCACCGACACCGAACGGCTGGTCATCACCTGGGACGACGAGGTCATCGTCGACGTGGATCCGCGCACCGTCGCCCACGACGGACCGGTCTACGACCGCCCCTATGCCCGCCCCGACTGGCAGGACGCCCTGCAGGCCGATACGTTCAGGGCCTCCCCGGCGGGGCTCACCCTGCCGAGCCTGGGCGAGGAGCTCAAGGATGCCGTCCTGGAGCTGGTCGCCTCACCGAACATGTGCGACAAGTCCTGGATCACCAACCAGTTCGACCGCTACGTCGGCGGCAACACGGCCCTGGCGTCCCCCGATGACGCCGGCGTGGTCCGCGTGGATGAGGAAACCGGGATGGGCGTTGCCCTGGCCACCGATGCCAACGGCCGGTACGCCTACCTGGACCCGTACCACGGCTCCCAGCTGGCCCTGGCCGAGGCGTTCCGCAACGTGGCCACCACCGGGGCCGTCCCGCTGGCCGTCTCCGACTGCCTGAACTTCGGCTCCCCCGAGGACCCTGACGTGATGTGGCAATTGGCCGAGGCCATCCGCGGGCTCTCCGATGCCTGCATGGAACTGGGCATCCCGGTCACCGGCGGCAACGTCTCGCTCTACAACCAGACCGGCACCACCCCGATCCATCCCTCCCCGGTGGTCGCGGTGCTGGGCAGGTTCGACGACGTCGCCCGCCGCACCCCCTCGGGATGGCACTCCAGCGCCGACGGGCAGGCCATCTACCTGATGGGGACGACGGCGGATGAGCTGGATGGTTCGGAGTTCGCGAACCTGCGCGGACACCTGGGCGGTCTGCCGCCGACGGTGGACCTGGCTGCTGAGAAGCTGCTCGGCGACCTGCTGGTCAACGCCTCACGCGACGGCATGATCGACGCGGCCCACGACCTCTCCGAGGGTGGCCTCGCGGCAGCCCTGGTGGAGATGTCGCTGCGCTACGGCGTCGGCGCCCGGGTGGCCCTGCAGGATCTCTGCGACCGGGACGGCGTCGATGTGTTCACCGCCCTGTTCTCCGAGTCCCAGGCCCGCGCCGTCGTGGCCGTGCCTCGCTCCGAGGAGGTCCGTTTCAAGGACATGACCACCGCCCGGGATTTCCCGGTGGTCCGGCTGGGCATCGTCGATGCTGCCTCGGATTCCCTGGACATCCAGGGCCAGTTCAGCGCCACCCTGGAGGAACTGCGCACCGCCCACGAGGGCACGCTGCCGAAGTACTTCTGATCGGTTAGCTCATTGACACCCGTGGCCCGGCGGTCTTCCGCCGGGCCACGGGTGTTTCCGGACGGTTCGTTCCAGCTACCGGCGCCCGT
>JAKDMV010000075.1 GCA_030452125.1 Micrococcaceae bacterium | reverse complement strand
ACGATCACGCCTTCCGGCCGACCGCTTCGCTCTGGAGCAACTTGTCTAACTTACCCGGTGGCTGGATCCCGGTCAAATCGACCGTTTCTCCAACTTTTCGGAAGTCTGCACCGTCCCGTGGGCCTCTCCGTGGAGAAGTTTTATTGGCGACCGGCGCGGGAAATAACTATACCCATATCCTGCTGGTTCACCTAATCGGAGGCTTCCTCCCCGACTGGCCGCCCCAAGAACCCCGTGTTTCCGGGGTTCTTGGGGCCGGGTCAGCTGATGCTGCCGGGGACCAGGTAGATCACGCCCAACGGGGGCAGGTCCACGGTGGCCGAAACCGGCTGGCCGTCGTGGGCGGGGCCATCCGCCTCGAGCGTTCCGGGGTTGGCGACCCCGGAACCACCAAACTCCTCGGCATCTGTATTGAGCGCCTCGGTCCAGGCCCCGGCAGCCGGCAGGCCGAGTCGATAGCCGCTGTGGGGTTCGCCCGAGAAGTTCGCGACGCAGACCATCGCCTCGCCCTGCTCGTCCCGCCGGATGAAGCTCAGGGTGTTGCCCGCTGCCTCGTGGTCATTGATCCAGGCGAAGCCCGCCGGGTCGTGATCCAGTTCCCACAGTGCCGGCAGTTCCCGGTAGATTCCGTTCAGCGCCTTCACGGTCAGCTGGACCCCGCGGTGCTGGTGGGTATCGGCCACCCACCAGTCGAGCCCGTGCTGTTCGCTCCACTCCCCCTCCTGGGCGAATTCGGTGCCCATGAAGATCAGTTGCTTGCCCGGGTGGGCCCATTGGAAGGCCAGGTAGGCCCTGACCTGGGCGAGCTGGCGCCAGCGGTCACCGGGCATGCGGCGCAGCAGCGAGCCCTTCCCATGGACCACTTCATCGTGGCTGATCGGCAGCAGGAAGTTCTCCGTATAGGCGTAGGCCATGGAGAAGGTGATCTTGTTGTGGTGGTAGGAGCGATGGATCGGGTCCTCCGACATGTACTCCAGCGAGTCGTGCATCCAGCCCATGTTCCACTTCAGCCCGAAGCCGAGCCCACCTCCGCTGGTGTCGCCGGTGACCCCGGGGAAGGCCGTAGATTCCTCGGCGATCATCGCAATGCCGGGATTCAGCCGGTACGCCGTGGCGTTGAGCTCCTGCAGGAAGGCGATCGCTTCCAGGTTCTCCCGCCCGCCATGGATGTTGGGTTCCCATCCTCCGTCTTCGCGTGAATAGTCCAGATAGAGCATGGATGCCACGGCATCCACGCGCAGCCCGTCGATATGGAACTCGTCCATCCAGTACAGCGCGTTGGCCACCAGGAAGTTGCGGACCTCGTTGCGTCCGAAGTCGAAGACCAGGGTCCCCCAGTCGGGATGCTCCCCGCGGCGCGGATCGGGGTGCTCGTAGAGAGGCTGCCCATCCATCCGGGCCAGGGCCCATTCATCCTTGGGGAAATGGGCAGGAACCCAATCCATGATGATCCCGATACCCGCCTGGTGCAGCCGGTCCACGAAGTATCGGAAATCGTCGGGGTGGCCGAAGCGCGAGGTCGGGGCATAGTAGGAGGTCACCTGATAGCCCCAGGATCCTCCGAACGGGTGTTCGGCCACGGGCATCAGCTCCACATGGGTGAATCCCTGCCAGGTCACGTATTCGCTGAGCTGCTCGGCCATTTCGCGGTAGTCCAGTCCGGGGCGCCAGGAGCCCAGATGCACTTCATAGACGCTCATCGGGCCGGCATGCGGGTCGGTCTGGGCCCGGGACGCCATCCATTCGGCGTCCTGGAAGCCATAGGAGGATTCCACGACGACGGATCCGGTCAACGGAGGGATCTCGGTGTGCCGGGCCATCGGGTCGGCCTTCTGCCTCCAGTGGCCGTCCTGGCCGAGGATCTCGAATTTGTAGATCGCCCCGGCGACGACCCCGGGGATGTAGAGCTCCCAGACCCCGGACCGTCCCAGCGAACGCATGGCGTTGCCGGTTCCGTCCCAGTCATTGAAGTCCCCGACCACCCGGACCGCCTGGGCGTTGGGGGCCCAGAGGGCGAACCCCGTGCCCTCGCAGTTGCCCATCACCGTGTGGTATCTGCGCACCCGGGCCCCGAGGACCTGCCAGAGGCGCTCATGGCGCCCCTCCCCGATGAGATGCAGGTCGATCTCCCCCAGCGTGGGCAGGTAGTGGTAGGCATCGTCGACCAACACCGGGGCAGACCCCGGATAGCCGACCTCGAGCCGGTAGTCGGGCACGGTCCCTTCGCGTCCCGTCGGAGGAGCCAACACCGCCACCCAGACGCCGTCGTACTCATGGGTCATCTCCCGGCGGTCGTTGTCGGTGACCAGGGTGACGGTGCTCGCCAGTTTGCGTAGGGTGCGCACGGTGATCGAGCCGTCGTTGCCCAGATGGGCCCCGAGGACTCCGTGGGGTGCATGGAAGCGGCCTTCGGCGACGGCTTCCAACACCTCGGCCGTGATCGGGCGGGGTGTCGAGGCGCCCTCCGCGGCACCGGGGGTTGCTGCGGCGCCTGTTTCGGCCCGCCGGGGTGAATCCGCTGGGTGCTGCATGGCTGAGAGGACCTCCTGGACCGCCGAGGCCGGTACCTGTTCCCAGGTCGGCCTGTTTTGCCGTTCGTACACGACTTCATAGAGGGCCTTGTCCAGCCAGAGGGCCAGAAAGAGCGGCGACTGGATGTCGACGGCCTCGCCCGTTTCCTCACGGTACCCCCTCAGGAACGCCTTGCGGGTCCGCGCCGACCATTGGCGGGCCGCCTGGTGGGCCGCCTCGGGAGCCGGGGCAGCGGTTGAGGAGGACACCTCGGGGTGGGTGGCCCGTCCCGCCGCGTAATCGAAGGACCGCAGCATGCCCACCACGTCGCGCAGCGCCACATCCGGCGCCCGCCGCTCCCCTGCACTGCGCAGGGGTTCGCCTTCGAAGTCCAGGACCACCCATCCGTGGTCTTCGGTGGCCAGGATCTGGCCCAGATGGAGGTCCCCGTGGATCCGCTGCAGCAACGGCAGCCGGCCCAGGGCGCCCAGTGATTCCAGGACCTCGCCGAACGCATCGGCCAGGGCCCCGTCGGCAGGGGCCGCCCGTTCCCACCCCCACACGAGCCGGGCCCGCAGGGCCGCGATGAACGCCGCGGTTTCCGCCGCGCTGGCCACGGCGGTGGGGGCGACCTCGGTCAGTTGGTGGTGCAGACGGGCCACGGCCCGCCCGAGTTCGGCGGCCTCGGTGGTGAAATCCCGGTCGTCGAGGGCCGCGAGGCTGGCCAGCCGCCAGGCGTCGCGGGCCGCGTCGAAGAATTCACGCATGACGGACAGGGTTCCGCCGACCTCGGCCCCGCCGGCCGTCCACCGCCCGTCCAGCGTGGCCACGGTCCGGGGCACGTCCTGCGACCCGGCCTCCGAGAGCAAGGAGCCCAGTTCCACATCGGGGTTGGTCCCCGGCGACGGGACCCGGAAGAACTTGATGATGACCGGGCCGCGGGGCCCCTCAAGCACCACCGAGGTGTTGGATTGCTCCCCGTCCAGGACCCGCATCGGGGCCAGCTCCGGCCCCTGGCCGGGCGGGCTCTGGAGCATCAGGGCGGCCCAGGCGTTGACGAAGCCCTGATCCTGGGTTCCATCGTGGACCAGCCAGCTGCCCCCGGCCCGCAGGCCGGTCGTTTCCGGGGCCAGCGACCGGACGGCGTGATCGTCCAGGACCCCCAGGACGGGCGGCGGTTCCTGGGCGGGAGATCGCCGCAACACCACGGGGACCTGCACGACCGAAACATTATGAGTAGATGATTTATCGCCTGGTTGCCCGGTCTCCTCATCGGAGGTTCTGCTGGGGTGGATGGCCAGCAGGAGGCTGAGCATCAGGGCGTCGGGATCCGGCTGCGGGACCGGCTGCACCCCGACCACCGACAGCGTGAACGTCCCCCGGGGTGCCGGACACCACCGTTGCTCCCCCACCCAACCGGCGAGCGCACCGGTGATCTCGGCGTCGGACCTCATCGCCGCCGCCCCGGGTCGATGACCGGAAGCGTCGAGGTCGAGGTGGCATTGACGTCCGAGCGCACCGAGCGCAACCGCAACCAGTAGAACCCCTGCGAGCCCAAGGCCAGTGACAACCGCCCTTCGGGGGACACCGGAGGGAAGGGGGAGCCGCCGAAGATGTCCCGCAGGCCGCGCCCCGCATAGTCGGGCAGTTCCAGTTCGGTGGCCACCGGGTGTTGGGACAGGTTGTAGACGCAGAGCAGCGTCTCCATCTCCTGATCGGTCTCCTCGGGGGTGGATTTGTGGCCCCCCAGGTCCTCGGGGAAGCGCAGGAAGGCCAGCACGCTGGGGCTGGAGGCCGGGACGTTGCGGTAGTCCCCCAGGCCGAAGACCGGATGTTCGCGGCGCACCCCCAGGATCTGCCGCACCCAGTGCAGGAAGGACCCGCTGTGCTCGAGTTGCTGTTCGACGTTGATGCTCGTGTACCCGTAGACCAGGGATTGGACCACCGGAAGATAGAGCTGGCCGGGGTCGGCGACGGAGAACCCGGCATTGCGGTCGGGGTTCCATTGCATGGGGGTGCGCGAGGCGTCGCGGTCATCGAGCCAGATGTTGTCCCCCATCCCGATTTCGTCCCCGTAGTACAGGAACGGGCTGCCGGGCAGACCAAAGAGCAGGGCATGGATCAGTTCGAGTTCGGACCGCGAATTATCCAGCAACGGGGTCAGTCGGCGGCGGATGCCCACGTTGGCGCGCATCCGCGGGTCCGGGGCATACCAGCCGAGCATGGCTTCGCGTTCGGTGGGGGTCACCATTTCGAGCGTCAACTCGTCGTGGTTGCGCAGGAAGGTCCCCCATTGGGTGCCGGACGGGATGTCGGGGGTCTGGCCCAGGGCCTCGATGATCGGGGCGGCGACCTGGTCGCGGAGGGCATAGAACAGCCGCGGCATGATCGGGAAGTGGAAGCACATATGGCATTCCGGTTCCTCGGTGGTGCCGAAGTATTCGACCACTTCCTGCGGTGCCTGGTTCGCCTCGGCGATGATGATGCGCCCGGGGTATTCGGAATCCACGAGCTGTCTGAGCCGGCGCAGGAAGTCGTGCGTCGCCGGCAGGTTCTCGCAGTTGGTCCCCTCCTCCTCGAACAGGTAGGGGATCGCGTCGGCACGGAATCCGTCCACCCCCAGATCAAGCCAGAACCTCACGACGTCGAACATGGCCTCGTGCACCCGGGGGTTCTCGAAGTTCAGGTCCGGCTGGTGGTCGAAGAAGCGGTGCCAGTAGAACTGGCGGCGCACCGGGTCGAAGGCCCAGTTCGATTCCTCGGTGTCCACGAAGATGATGCGGGCCTCGGAGTACTTCTCGTCGGTATCGGACCAGACGTAGAAATCCCCGTATTCGCCTTCCGGGTCCCGGCGGGAGGCCTGGAACCACGGGTGTTCATCGGAGGTGTGGTTCATCGGCAGGTCGATGATGATGCGCAGCCCGCGCTCGTGCGCTTCGGCGACCAGGCGGCGGAAATCGCCGATGGTGCCGAATTCGTCAAGCACGTCGTAGTAGTCGGAGATGTCGTAGCCGCCGTCACGCAGCGGGGATTCGTAGAACGGGGGAACCCAGAGGCAATCCACCCCCAACCATTGCAGGTAGTCGAGCTTGTCGATCAACCCGGCGAAATCCCCGCTCCCGTCGCCGTTGGCGTCGGAGAAGGCCCGGACCAGCACCTCGTAGAACACCGACTTGCGATGCCATTGCGGATCATGGGTCAGACCCGGAACGTTGAGCTGGTACGGGTTGGCCATCAGGTGCCCCGGCGGATGTGCAGGATATGGGCCGGTTCCTGGTGCGGATCCAGCCGGACGTAGTTATGGGCCGACCACTTCCAGCTTCCCCCGGTGAGCAGGTCGTCCACGGTGAACCTACCGTCCTCGTCCAGGTCCTGCTCTCGCAGGTCCAGCGCCTCCAGGTCCAGGCTCACGGTGCATTCGCGGGCGCCATGGGGGTCCGTATTGACCACGATGATGAGGGTGTCGATCTCCTGGCCCTCTTCCTGTGGGGGCTCGACCGGCGCTGCCGCGGAGGTCCCCGGGGCGGGCAGGCCCACGGGGTGGGTCCGTCGGGATTTGGAATAGGCGATGGTGGCGTCGTCGCTGGTGGGGTGGATCACGAGGTTCTGCAATTCGCCCAAGGCCGGGTGGTCGGCGCGGATGGCGTTGAGCCGACGCAGGTAAGGGGCCAGGGAACGGCCCTCGACCTCGGCGCTGTCGAAGTCGCGGATCTTGTATTGGAACTTCTCATTGTCGATGTACTCCTCGGCTCCGGGCCGGGCGACGTGTTCATAGAGTTCGTATCCCGCGTAGACCCCCCAGAGCGGGGACGCCGTCGCGGCGAGGGCGGCCCGGATCCTGAAGGCCGCAGGTCCCCCGAACTGCAGGTACTCGGTGAGGATGTCGGGGGTGTTCACGAAGAAGTTCGGACGGAAGAACGCCGAGGTCCCGGTGGAGACCTGCGGGAGGTACTCCTCCAGCTCCTCCTTCGTGTTCCGCCAGGTGAAATACGTGTAGGACTGCTGGAACCCGGCCCGCCCCAACGCATGCATCATGGCCGGCCGGGTGAACGCCTCGGCCAGGAACACGGTGCCTGGGTGATCCTCGGTGACCTCGGCGATGAGCCACTCCCAGAACCCGACGGGTTTGGTATGGGGGTTGTCCACCCGGAAGATCCGCACCCCGCGTTCGATCCACACGGTGACGATGCGCAGCACCTCGGCGCTGAGACCCTGCGGGTCGTTGTCGAAGTTCAGCGGGTAGATGTCCTGGTATTTCTTCGGCGGGTTCTCGGCGTAGGCGATGCTCCCGTCGGCCCGGGTGGTGAACCATTCGGGGTGCTCAGCCACCCAGGGATGATCGGGAGAGGCCTGCAGGGCCAGATCCAGGGCCACTTCCAGCCCCAGTGCCTCGGCGCGTTCCACGAACGCGGCGAAATCGGCTTCCGTGCCCAGATCCGGGTGGATGGCGTCGTGGCCGCCGGCGGCGGAACCGATGGCCCAGGGTGAACCGGGGTCGTGGTCCCCTGCGGTCAACGTGTTGTTCGGGCCCTTCCTGAAGGTCCTGCCGATCGGGTGGATCGGCGGCAGGTAGATGACGTCGAAGCCCATCCCGGCCACCGCTTCCAGCCGGTCGGCGGCCGTGGCGAAGGTCCCCGAGGTGTAGGTCCCCGTGGCAGGGTCGAAGCGGGCCCCCTCGGAGCGGGGGAAGAATTCGTACCAGGCGCCCCGGCCGGCCAGGACGCGTTCGACCAGCAACGGGAACCGGCCGCTGCCGGTGACCATGCGCCGCAGCGGACGCTGGAACAGTTCGGCGCGGACCTCCCCGCTGGAGGCGGCGGCCATCCGGGTGGCGTCGGGCAACGAGGTATCGGCCGCGGTGGCCGCGGCGGTTTCCAGTATCCGGGCGTTCGGGGATGCGGCGGCGGCCTCGCGCAACAGCAACACCCCTTCGGCGAACATCAGTTCGGTGTCGAGGCCCGCGGCGACCTTGATTCCGGCGTCGTGCCACCAGGTGCCCAGCGGGTCGTCCCAGGCTTCGACCTCGAAAGTCCAGTCGCCCTCGGTGGTGGGGCGCAGGCTGCCGACCCATTCATCGAGCCCGGGGGCCCCGGGACGCATCCTCACGCGGTGGGCTTCGCGGTCCTGAGGGTCGTAGAGGACCGCCTCCACGGCGAGGGCGTCATGGCCTTCGCGGAAGGCCGTCGACCGGATCAGGACATCCTGGCCGGTGATGGCCTTCGCAGGGAACCGTCCGCCCTCGATGACCGGGAAGACGTCGGTAACGGGTATGCGGCCGAATCTGGACCTGCGCCTGATGCTCACGTCATAGACGCTAGTCAGTCCGGGCGGTAAAGCCAAGGACTCTGTGCCGCCCGCCGTCCTGTGGTGGCTGCCGCGGCGCAATATGACGGCCGGCCGTCCACATTGGCGACTTTCTAGGCTAGCGTTCAGCACGTGAAGGCCATTCGAGGTTTTACCGTCCATACCGTCCTGCCGGAGAAGATTTCCGGGCTGGAACGCCTTGCTGCGAATCTTCGGTGGTCGTGGCACCGACCCACCGCCGAGCTGTTCCGTGATCTCGACCCGCTCGGCTGGGAGGCCGTGGGGCAGAATCCGCGGGCCCTGTTGAGGCGTTTCGATCGGGCCGGACTGGCTCGCCTGGCCGACGATGCCCCGCTGGTGGCCCGGATCCGGGAGCAGGCCGGGGAACTCGAAGAGTATCTTCGGGCCCCGCGCTGGTATCAGGCCCTGGAATCCCCACCGCCGGCGGCCATCGCCTATTTCTCCCCCGAGTACGGGATCAGTGCCATGTTGCCGCAGTATTCGGGCGGCCTGGGGATCCTGGCCGGCGACCATCTCAAGGCGGCCAGCGATCTGGGGGTTCCGCTGGTGGCCGTCGGGCTGCTCTACCAGGCCGGCTATTTCAGGCAATCACTCTCCCGCGAAGCCTGGCAGCAGGAAACCTACCCGGTCCTGGAACCGGCGGGGCTGCCCCTGTCCGTCGTGCGTGAGGCCGACGGCTCCGAGGTGACGGTGACCCTGCCCTTGCCCGACGGCCGGCAGTTGCACGCCCGGATCTGGCGGGCCGATGTCGGCCGCGTGCCGTTGCTCCTGTTGGATTCGAACGTCCCGGCCAACGACGAGGCGGCCCGGGCCATCACCGACCGGCTGTACGGCGGAGGCGGGGACTACCGGTTGCAGCAGGAACTGCTCCTGGGCATGGGCGGGGTCAAGGCCCTGCGCGCCCATGCGCGTCTGACCGGGACGGCCGCCCCCGAGGTCTTCCACACCAATGAAGGCCATGCGGGATTCCTGGGCATCGAACGCCTCCGCGAACTGATGGGTGACGGCCTCGATTTCGAGACGGCCTTGGCCGCGGTGCGGGCCAGCACCCTGTTCACCACCCATACCCCGGTCCCGGCGGGGATCGACCGGTTCGAGGCCGACCGGGTCGCCCGTTTCCTGGACGCGGGCCTGGCCCCCGGGGTGCCGACGGCTTCGGTGCTGGCCCTCGGCTCAGATACGGCGTTGGGCGGTGGGCAGGACGTCTTCAACATGGCCGCCATGGGTTTGCGGTTGGCCCAACGGGCCAATGGGGTCTCGAAGTTGCATGGGCAGGTCTCCCGCGACATGTTCTCGGGTCTGTACCCCGGATTCGAGGCGGAAGAGACACCGATCGGGTCGATCACCAACGGCGTCCACGAATCCACCTGGGTCGATCCGCGGATCACCCGGCTCACCGCAGCCCGGCAGTTCACCGACGAGGAGCTGTGGGCGGTGCGCCGGGAACTGCGCGTCCAACTCATCGAGGAGGTCCGGGCCCGGCTGAAGGCCTCCTGGCTCGACCGTGGTGCCGGTGCCGCAGAGCTGGGATGGACCGATGCGGTGCTGGATCCCGACGTGCTGACCCTGGGCTTCGCCCGCCGGGTGCCGACCTATAAGCGCCTGACCCTCATGTTGCGCGATCCGGCCCGCCTGAAGGCTGCCCTGCTGCATCCGACCCGGCCCATCCAACTGGTCATCGCCGGCAAATCGCATCCGGCCGACGAGGCCGGAAAGCAGATGATCCAGGAACTCGTGCAGTTCACCGACGATCCCGAGGTCCGCCACCGGATCGTCTTTTTGCCCAACTACGACATGGCCATGGCCGGGACGCTCTTCCCCGGCTGCGATGTCTGGTTGAACAACCCGTTGCGCCCGCTCGAAGCGTGCGGCACCTCGGGGATGAAGGCCGCGCTGAACGGCGGGCTGAACCTCTCGGTCCTGGACGGCTGGTGGGACGAGATGTACGACGGCGACAACGGCTGGGCCATTCCCACGGCGCCCGAGGGCTCCGCGGCCGAGGACCGCGACGATTTCGAGGCCACCGCACTGTACGAGCTGATCGAGGCCACCGTGGCCCCGCGTTTCTACGCCCACCAGCCCGGGCAGGACCCCGAGCAGCAGGCATTGCCGGGGCGGGGGCCGGTGCCGCGGAAGTGGTTGGCGATGATCCGCCATACCCTGGCGAGCCTGGGACCGCAGGTCTCGGCCGAACGCATGGTCCGGGACTATGTGGAGACCCTGTACCTGCCGGCGGCCCGTTCGGGGCGCGTTGCCGGGGCCGAGGACTTCGCCGGGGCCCGTTCGGTGGCTTCCTTCATCCGGGAGGTCACCGCCGCCTGGCCGGAGGTTGTCATCGAACACGTCGAGGCTCCGGGGCTGGGACCCGACCCCTCCCTGGGGGATGTCTTCCGGCTCGAGGCCTACCTGCGGCTCGGCGGGCTCTCTCCCGCGGCGGTGCAGGTCGAGGCCGTCCAGGGTCGAATCGACGCCGACGGCCAGCTGACCGAGTCCACGAGGCACCCCTTGGAGGTGGCCGGGGATCTGGGCCACGGCCGGTTCCGCTTCCGGGGCAGCTGGTCCCTGGAGCGCGCCGGTGAATTCGGGTACGCGGTCCGGGTGGTTCCGGGACACCCGTTGCTGGCCTCGTCCGCCGAACTGGGGCTGGTGGCCACTACGGGGTAGTGGTCCCCCGGCTCCGGGGCGCCTCACAGCGATAGATGCTGATCGTATTGGCTTCCACGGTGTCCTGGTCCCCGGCGGTGAAGACGGTGCCCTGGCGTGACCGCAGGCCCGTCCCGGTGCCGTAGCGCAGTTCGAAGGTCGTTTCGGCGGCTTCGGAGGGGCGGAAATCCTTCAGGGAGTCCGCGGCGGGAAGGCGGATCCCCTGATCGTCCAGATGCCCGTTGAACACGACCAGCCCGTCGATGCTGCCCGAGGCGGAACCCATCAGCAGTTGCACCAGCCGGGTGCCGCCGTCGGTCCACTCCTCCTGGCGCATGGGCACGCCCTCGGCGTTGAGCCACAGCAGGTAGGAGCTCTCGGCGATGGTCGGATAGACGAACGGCTGATGCTGCAGGAATTCCTTGCGGATCCTGGAGAAGGCCTTGGTGCGGCGCAGGATCTTCTCGCCGAAGTCATCCGGGTCCCAGTCCAACCAGGACAGTTCGTTGTCCTGGCAGTAGGCGTTGTTGTTGCCCCGCTGCGTCTTGCCGAACTCGTCACCCGCGGTGATCATCGGGACCCCCAGCGAGAGCAGCAGCGTACCCATGACATTCGAGGCCGTCTGCAGGCGGGCCTCGTCGATGGTTTCGTCGGCGCTCATGCCCTCGATGCCGTGGTTGTAGCTGCGGTTATCGTCGGACCCGTCCCGGTTGGATTCGCCGTTGGCCTCATTATGTTTGCGGTCGTGGCTGACCAGGTCCCGCAGTGTGAAACCGTCGTGGGCGGTGACCAGGTTGATCGACGCCAGCGGGCCCCTCCCCGAGGCGGCAAAGGTCTCCCGGGAGCCCGCCAGCACGCTGGCCAGCCGGGCGACGTTCGGCGCCTGTCCGCCGCCGTCGAGGGCCCCGCGGCCGGCGACCCAGAATTCCCTGACCGTGTCGCGGTATCCGTCGTTCCAGTCGGCGAAGTCCGCGTTGAAGCGGCCGGTCTGCCAGCCGTCGTAGCCCACATCCCACGGTTCGGCGATCAGCTTCACGCGCGAAAGCAACGGATCGGTGGACAGGGCCTCCAGGAACGGGTGGTGCGGGGTGAAACGGTTCTCCTCGTCACGGCCCAGGGTGACCGCCAGATCGAAGCGGAAACCGTCGATATGGTAGTCGGCCACCCAGTGCCGCAGCGAGGCCAGGGCCATCTCGATCACCGGCAGAGTGGAGAAGTCCAGGGTGTTCCCGCACCCGGTGGTGTCCACATAGTTGCCTGCGTCGTCGTGCCGGTAGTAGGCCAGGTTCCCCAGCCCCCGCCACGAATACGTCTTCTGGTCGGCCCCGCCTTCGGCGGTGTGGTTGTAGACGACGTCCAGGATGACTTCCAGCCCCGCCTGGTGCAGCAGCCGGATCATGCCCTTGAGCTCGTCACGGACCGCCGCCGGTCCTGCCTCACGGGCGGCGGCGCTGGCATAGTCGGGGTGCGGGGCGAAGAAGCCCAGGGTGTTGTATCCCCAGTAGTTGGGCAGCCCGAGCTCCTGGAGGTGGGGTTCGTCCAGGTGGAAGTGGATCGGCAGCAGTTCCACCGCCGTGACGCCCAGGGACAACAGGTGGTCGATGACGGAAGGGTGGGCCATCCCGGCATAGGTGCCGCGCAGTTCCTCCGGCACCTCGGGGTGCAGCATGGACTGCCCGCGCACATGGGCTTCGTAGATGACGGTGTTGCGCCAGGGAACCATCGGCGGGGCGTCCCCGCCCCAGTCGAAGTCTTCGCTGACGTGGACCCCCCACAGGACCCCGTCGTCGTCCTCGGTGATGGCGCGGGCGTAGGGATCCAGCAGGAGCTGCCCGTCCTGCGGCAGCTCGGCCCCGTGGGCCCAGAAGGCATAGCTGGCGCCGGGGCGCAGGCCCTTGACCAGACCATGATGCGTCTGTCCGGTATGCCCGGTCAGCACGGTGAGGACCGGTTGCCCCGAGGGGTCCGTGTAATGGACGTCCACGGAATCCAGGTCCGGGGCGAAGACGGCGACGTTCACGGCGTCGTCCACCGTTTCGCCCCCCGGGCCCGGAACCGCCGCGGAGATCCCGGAGATCACGGCCGTGGATCCACCCGTCGGGGGGTCCAGGCGTGTGCTTCCGGCCTCGGGATTGTGCTTCATCTGCTCGTCCAGCTCAGTCGTTGCGCAGGCGCGCGATCTCGTAGAGCGTGATACCCACCGCCATGGAGGCGTTCAGCGATTCCATCGCGGATTCGATGGGGATCGAAACGATCTGGTCGCAGTTCTCCTTCACCAGACGCGACAGGCCCTTGCCCTCGGATCCGACGACGATGCACAGCGGTTCGGTGGCCAACGGCAGGCCGGTCAGGTCCACGTCCCCGTCCCCGTCGAGTCCGACGACATACACCCCGGCCTGCTTCATGGCCTTGAGCGTGTTCGTCAGGTTGGTGGCGCGGGCCACGGGGACCCGGGCCGCTGCCCCGGCGCTGGTCTTCCAGGCCGAGGCGGTCAGTCCGGCGGAACGGCGTTCCGGGACGATGACCGCGTGGGCGCCGAAGGCCGAGGCCGACCGGATGATGGCCCCGAGGTTGCGCGGATCGGTGATCCCGTCCAGGGCGATGAACAGCGGGGTGTTGGCCAGATGGCCCTTGGCCACCTTCGCCAGTGTCGCCTTCACCGTTTCCAGTGCGTCCGGGTAGTCGTAGGGAGGCACCTGCAGGGCCAGGCCCTGGTGGATGGATTCGTCGGTCATCCGGTCCAGCTCGGGTTTGCCGGTTTCCATGACGGCCAGTCCCCGGTCGGCGGCCAGCTTCAGGATCTCCCGCACCCGGTCGTCCACATCGATGCGGATGGCCAGGTAGAGCGCCTTGGCCGGGATGTCGGCGCGCAGCGCCTCGAGCACCGAGTTGCGTCCGCTGACCATTTCCTCGGCGTTCCTGCTGCGGCCACCGCCGCGGCCGGCGGGGCGTTGGCGGGTGGCGCCGGGCTTGGCCGCCGCCCGCTCGGCGAGCTGGCGGCTGCGGTAGGCCTGATGGTAGGTCCGCTCCTCGGCCTTGGGCGTGGGGCCCTTGCCTTCGAGCGACTTGCGGCCGTGGCCGCCGGTGCCCACGGTGGGGCCCTTCTTCTTCTTCGGTGCGCCGCCGTGACGCTTGGGTGTTGCCATGGGATGAAATCCTCGATGTTGGTGGGGGTCGGGGTCCGCGCGGTCGCAATACCCGCCAACCTTCCATTTTACAGGTGGAACGGCAGGTTTTTGACGAACCCTATTTCAGCGTCCACCGGGCCCCGTCCGCGGAGTCCTCGACCACGACGCCGGCGGCGGACAACGTATCGCGGATGGTGTCCGCCCTCGCCCAGTCCTTGGAGGCGCGGGCCTGGTCGCGTTCGGCCAGTTGGGCCCGCACCAGATCGTCCAGGACGGCATTGCCGGGGACGGCCCCGTCGCCGGCGCCGACGGCGTCGTCGAGCCCGAGCGTGGAGGTCATGGCCATGACCTGTTGCAGCGCCCGGTCGGCGGTGGGCAGATCATTATCGGCCAACGCCGTGTTCCCCGCCCGGACCACCTCGTGCAGTGCGGCGAGGGCCTGCGGGACGTTGAGGTCCTCGTCCATGGCCGCGGCGAAATCGTCGGTGACCGCGAAATGCTCCAGCTCCAGGTCGAAGTCGGCCCCGGCGTCGACCGCGTAGAGACGGTGCAGCGCGTGGGAGACGAAGCTGTCGATGCGTTCCAGGGCCGCACCGGCCTCCTGCAGCGAGCTGGGCTTGTAGTCCAGCTGGGAACGGTAGTGGGCCTGGCCCAGGAAGTAGCGGACCACGCGGGCCGGAGCCTGCTCGAGCATCTCCTCGGGGGAGATGGTGTTGCCGATCGATTTCGACATCTTCTCCCCCTCGTAGGTGACCATCCCGTTGTGCATCCAGAAGTTCGCGAAACCGTCGCCGGCCGCCGTGGACTGGGCCAGTTCGTTTTCGTGGTGCGGGAAGCGCAGGTCCAGGCCGCCGCCATGGATGTCGAAGGAGGCCCCCAGGTATTTGCGGGCCATGGCCGAGCATTCCAGGTGCCAGCCGGGGCGTCCGCGACCCCACGGGCCGGGCCAGGAGGCGCTGGCCGGGTCGGTGGATTTGCTGCCTTTCCACAACGCGAAGTCGCGGGGGTCGCGTTTACCGCGCGGGTCGGCATCGGCGGCGTCCTGCAGGTCCTCGAGCCGTTGCCGGGTCAGGGCCCCGTAGTCGGGGAAGGACCTCACGTCGAAGTAGACGTCGCCGGAATCGTCGTCCGCGGGGTAGGCGTGCCCGGCGTCGATGAGGCGGGTGATGAGTTCATGCATTTCGGTCACATGGCCGGTGGCCCGCGGTTCGTAGGTGGGCCTGCGGACACCGAGTCCGTCGTAGGCCCGGGTGAAGGCCTGCTCGAACCGGTAGGCCAGGGCGAACCATTCCTCCTCGGGGAGGTAGTGGTCGTCTCCCTCGAAGTCCCCGGCGAAGGAGGCGGCTGACTTGTCGAGGATCTTGTCGTCGATGTCGGTGACGTTGCGGACCACATCGACCCGCAGGCCGCGGTATTCGAGCCAGCGCACGAGGATGTCGAAGGCGATGGCCGACCGGACGTGCCCGACATGCGGGACGCCCTGGACCGTGGCACCGCAGTAGTAGAGGCCCACCCGTCCCGGTGTCAGCGGGACGAAGTCGCGGACCTGTGCTTGCCTGGTGTCATAAAAACGGATGCTCACCGCACCAGATTAGCTGACGGGCGGGTGGACCAATGCCGTGGCGTAGGCGGTCAGCCCCTCACCGGCCCCCTCGTAGCCGAGTCCGTCCGAGGTGGTGGCGGTGACGGTGATGCTGGCCCCTGCCGCCGCGGAGAGCACCGCGTTGGCCTCTTCGCGGCGTGCGGCGAATTTGGGTCGCCGGGAGACGAACTGGATGGAGACGTTGCCGATCTCCCAGCCCGCCTGACGCACCAGCCGGGCCGCTTCGGCCAGCAGCCGGGGGCCTGAGGCGCCGGCGAATTCCGGCCGGTCGGTCCCGAAATGGGTGCCCAGGTCCCCGATCCCTGCGGCGGAGAACAGGGCATCGCAGGCGGCGTGGGCCACGGCGTCGCCGTCCGAGTGGCCGCTGAGCCCGCGTTCGCCGGGCCAGTGGAGCCCGGCCAGCCGGAGTTCGCGCGTCCCGGTCTCGTCGAAGGCGTGCACATCCACACCGATGCCGGTGCGCGGGATGAGGGGGCGGGGGGTCATGGCTG
>JAKDMV010000074.1 GCA_030452125.1 Micrococcaceae bacterium | reverse complement strand
AAGGAGCAGTACAACCAGCTGTTCACCATGCACGGCACCATCATGCTGCTCATGTTCGCCACCCCGTTGTTCGCCGGTTTCACCAACGTCATCATGCCCCTGCAGCTCGGGGCCCCCGATGTGGCGTTCCCGCGTCTGAACGCACTGGCCTTCTGGTTCTACCTCTTCGGTTCCACCATTGCCATGGCCGGCTACATCACCCCGCAGGGTGCCGCTTCCTTCGGTTGGTTCGCCTATGCGCCGCTGTCGAATACGACGTTCAGTCCGGGGGTCGGCGGTGACCTCTGGGTCTTCGGCCTGGCCCTGTCCGGCTTCGGCACCATCCTGGGTGCGGTCAACTTCATCACCACCATCATCTGCCTGCGTGCACCGGGCATGACCATGTGGCGCATGTCGATCTTCAGCTGGAACACGTTGATCACTTCACTGCTGATCCTCATGGCCTTCCCGCCGCTGGCCGCCGCCCTGTTCGGCCTCGGTGCCGACCGACGCTTCGGCGCCCATATATACGACCCCGACGCCGGGGGACCGGTGTTGTGGCAACACTTGTTCTGGTTCTTCGGCCACCCCGAGGTCTACATCATTGCGCTGCCGTTCTTCGGCATCGTCTCGGAGATCTTCCCGGTCTTTTCCCGCAAGCCGATCTTCGGCTATAAGGGCCTGATCTTCGCGACGATCTCGATCGCCGCGCTCTCGATCTCGGTGTGGGCGCACCACATGTACGCCACCGGCTCCGTGGCCCTGCCGTTCTTCGGATTCATGACCATGCTGATCGCGGTGCCCACCGGGGTGAAGTTCTTCAACTGGATCGGCACGATGTGGCGAGGATCCATCACCTTCGAGACACCCATGCTCTGGAGCATCGGGTTCCTGGTGACCTTCCTCTTCGGCGGACTGACCGGCATCATCCTCTCGGCACCCACGCTGGACATCCACGTTTCGGATACCTACTTCGTGGTCGCCCACTTCCACTACGTGGTCTTCGGGACCGTCGTGTTCGCCATGTTCGCCGGCTTCTACTTCTGGTGGCCCAAATGGACCGGCCGGATGCTCAACGAACGGCTGGGCAAGATCCACTTCTGGATGTTGTTCTTCGGGTTCCACGGCACGTTCCTGATCCAGCACTGGCTCGGTGTGATCGGCATGCCGCGCCGGTATGCGGACTACCTGCCCGAGGACGGGTTCACCACCATGAACCAGTTCTCCACGGTGTTCGCCTTCATCCTGGGCCTGTCGATGATCCCGTTCTTCTGGAACGTCTGGATCACCGCCCGGTCGGCCAAGCGGGTCGAGGTCGATGATCCATGGGGCTTCGGTGCTTCGCTGGAATGGGCGACCTCCTGCCCGCCGCCGCGGCACAACTTCCACTCGATCCCGCGGATCCGCTCCGAACGTCCTGCCCTGGACCTGCACCATCCGGAGCTTTCGGCCCGGGTGACGCCCACGGCCATGGCAGCCTCGGTGTTCGGCCCGGCGGACCAGAAGGACCGGGAGGAGCGAAGGTAACTGATCCACGACCGGCCCGGGACCCGTACACGGGACCGGGCCATCGGTGGTGTTAGGATGGTTCCTTGGCTGGCAAGCCGATCACATCCGCATGACCTTTCAGGCGGCACCCCGGTGCCCCGGATGGAGATCGAGTTGTAGTACCAAGGGAGCGACTTCCCTTAACTCTCCGCCAGGGAGGCCAGTGACACACAGTCGCCGATAAAAAGAAGAAGGACACCAGTGGCTAATCACACCCGTGCCCGCCGTAAGGTTCGCCTGTCGCGTTCCCTCGGCCTTGCCTTGACCCCCAAGGCAGAGAAGTACATGGAGCGTCGTCCCTATGGCCCCGGCCAGCATGGACGCGCCCGCAAGAAGCAGGATTCCGACTACGCAGTGCGTCTGCGTGAAAAGCAGCGTTTGCGCGCCCAGTACGGCATCCGTGAAGCACAGATGGCCCGCTACTTCGAGGATGCCAAGCGCTCAGCTGGCGACACCGGTGAAAACCTGGTGGAGTTCCTCGAGATGCGTCTGGACGCCCTGGTTCTGCGTTCGGGCATCGCCCGCACCATCGCCCAGGCCCGCCAGCTCGTCGTTCACCGCCACATCGTGGTTGATGGACAGCGCGTTGACCGTCCGTCGTACCGCGTAGGCGAAGGCCAGCTGGTCGCCGTCCACGAGCGGTCCGAGACCATGGTTCCGTTCCAGATTGCCGCCACCGGCGCGCACCGCGACGTCCTGCCGGCCGCACCGGCCTACCTGGACGTCAAGATGGAAGCACTTCAGGCCCGCCTCGTGCGCCGCCCGAAGCGCTCGGAGGTCCCCGTGACCTGCGAAGAGAACCTCGTCGTCGAGTACTACGCACGCTAGGAACCAGCCACCGCTGATTCCCGACGCGTACTGCGCGTCACCCATGGAGCCCATGACCTGCTGGTCATGGGCTCCATGTTTTTTCCTTGGGGATGACAACGGCCAGTGGACCTTCGGCGAAGACCGGGATGGCGAACCGACCTAGGCAGGGACCATCCTGGCTTCTAGACTCGGCACGAAAACCGGGCGCCTTCCCGGGGGCCACGAATGTCCCTCCAGCGGGGAGCAGCACCGTCGCGGTGCGAGCCCACTGATGGAAGGTGTCCTCATGATGCAGCCACCCCACTACACGGGGTTCGCAAACGATGCAGGGCCCGGGGACTGGAGTTTCCTCGGCGACGGAGCCTGCGCGTGGTTCAACGCCCCTTCGCTGGCCGGGAGCGCTCTTCTGGCAGGTCGCATCGCCGAGGTATTCCAGGGCGGGACCCTGCCCGATATCGATCTACGGTCCAGCGGCCTGCGGATCCACTTCGACCCGGGCGCCCCGGGGCGGTTCAGTGACGAGGAAGCGGCCCGGGCCCGGGCGATCTCCACGGCCGCCCGAGAACTGGGGATGGCTTCCGATCCGGACACTGTGCAGGTGATGCAGCTGGCGATCGACGCCTCCGACTCCTCCTCGCAGGGGACCTTCTGGCAGACGGTGCTTGGGTACGAACACGACGGCGCCGCCCGGCTGGAGGATCCCACCGGGCGCGACCCGGCCATCTCATGGGCCAGTCCATCGGCGCACAACGACCTCCGCGGCAGGATCCATGTCGACGTCGTCAGACCACCAGGCCAGGTGGAGGCAGTCCGTTCCACCCTCGGCCAGGAGCCTTTCGGAGCCAACGGGCTCACCCTGGCCGACATCGATGGAAACGAGGTCGACCTCGTTCCGGGCGGCGTGCTTTCACCGGAACCGGACACCAGCGATTGGAGCGTCGCGTTCGGGGCGACCGCTTCCTACCCGGCCGCCTCCGGCACCGTGGCCGTATCCCTGGCCACCGCGGTGGCCGAGCTGGCCGACGAGGCGAAGATCCCGCTTCTGGTGGATCTGCGTCCCGGGCGAGTCACGATCGACAGCGGCAAAGACCAGTGGGACGACGCCGAACGCTCCGATGGCTCCTCATTCGTGGCCCTGGCCGGCCGGATCCAGGCGGCGGCCCGGGGCCTGGGACTCACGGCCGAGAGGGGGCGTACCCGCTTCGTCCAATTCGGCGTGGACGCGATCGACGTGGACGCCGTCCGGGGCTTCTGGGCCTCGGTGCTGGGCTATGCGCAGGATCCCCGCCCCTCGGTGACCGACATCGTTGATCCTCGCCGCCTCAACCCGGTCCTCTTCTTCCAGCAGATGGATCCGGTGGACGAGGACCGGCGCCGGGCACGCAACCGGTTGCATATCGAACTGCAGGTCTCCACCGAGACGGCCCGCCTGAAGACCGAAGCGGTACTGGAAGCAGGGGGACGGGCCCTGACGGGACAGAACGGGCTCCGGCGCACCTTTGCCGATCCCGAAGGCAACGAGCTCACCCTCCTCACTCCGCCGCAGGGGGAATGAATGGCCCAGGGGCTGGCGGATCGTGCTCGGGTGGGCCCTCCCGGAGGCGAGGATCGTCGGGTTCTTACGGAAAACACGGCGCCCGGTGGGCCGACTGCGCCACCGCTGGCGGAAAAAGGTAATGTTGTCCTTTGTTGATTAGCACCTAGCAGGAGGAGCAGTTCCATATGACCGGGTCCGATATTGCCGGCCTCATCGCCGCAGGGGTCTTCGCCATTCTGGTGGCACTGTTGGCCGTTCCCGTGATCAAGCTCGGAAGGGTCTTTGATGAACTGCGTCTGGCCGTGCGTGAGCTCTCGGACGGGACCAGCCCCCTACTGGAGGAAGTCACCACGACGGTCTCCTCCACGAACGCACAACTGCAGAAGGTCGATGGCATCACCAACAACGTCTCCGACGCCTCGGCCAATGTCACCGCGCTCTCGTCCTTGGCCGCCTCCGTGCTCGGCGGACCGCTGATCAAGGTCGCGGCTTTCACCCACGGCGTCCGTAGCGCCATCAATGCACCCACCGGCGGCACCGGCCGCCGCAGCCGCTAGGAGGCCAGCATGATCAAGAAGCTCTTTTGGGTCGGGATCGGTGTCGGCGTCGGCGTGCTGGCGGCCCGTAAGGTCGCCACCGTCAAACAGGGGTTGGGCCGCGAGGGACTGAACCGTTCCGTCGGACGACTGGCCGATGCGATGACCACGTCCGCCGAAGCATTCCGTGACGGGATGCACGGCCGCGAGGCCGAATTGCGGACCGCCCTGGGACTGGACGACCCGCAGGCCGACGCCCCCACGCACCGCCGCTGACACCAGGCTCCACCACACCCCGCAGTACCGTTCCATGAAGGGATCGCCAGCACTCATGAAATCGCAGGAAATCGCCAACCGTTGGGTTGAATTCTTCGCAGCCAAGGGCCACACCGTCGTGCCCAGCGCCTCGTTGATCTCCAACGATCCCTCCTTGCTGTTCACCGTCGCCGGCATGGTCCCCTTCATTCCCTACCTCACCGCCCAGGAGGAGGCCCCCTACCCGCGTGCCGTGAGCATCCAGAAATGCCTGCGCACCGGGGACATCGAAGAAGTCGGCCAGACCGCCCGCCACGGCACGTTCTTCCAGATGTGCGGGAACTTCTCCTTCGGGGACTACTTCAAGGCCGAAGCCATCTCCTACGCCTGGGAGCTGCTGACCGGTTCGGTCGATGACGGCTGTTTCGGGCTGGACCCCGAACGCCTCTGGGTCACCGTCTACGAGGATGGCGAGGAGCGCGACGACGAAGCCCGCGCGATCTGGCGCGACCAGATGGGCGTTCCCGACGAACGCATCGTGGGCACCGGCAAGGAAGACAACTACTGGACCACCGGCCAGCCCGGCCCCGGTGGACCCTGCTCCGAGATCTACTACGACCGGGGCCCCGCCTACGGGCTCGACGGCGGCCCGGCGGTGGACGAAACCCGGTTCGTGGAGATCTGGAACCTGGTGTTCATGCAGTACCAGCTCTCCGCGGTGCGTTCGAAGACCGATTTCGATGTGGCCGGAGAACTGCCGCAGAAGAACATCGACACCGGTCTGGGCCTGGAACGTCTGGCCATGATCCTGCAGGGCGTCGAGAACATGTATGAGACCGACCAGGTCCGTCCGGTCCTGGATCGGGCCGCCGAGCTGGCCGGACGTGAATACTCCTCCACCGAGGACCCGGAGGACCCCCGTCATACCGACGACGTGCGCCTGCGCGTGGTCGGGGACCACATCCGGTCCTCGCTCATGCTCATCAGCGACGGGGTGAGCCCCTCCAACGAAGGACGCGGCTACGTCCTGCGTCGCCTGATCCGCCGTGCGGTCCGTGCCATGCGGCTGCTCGGGGTCGAGGATCCGGTCCTGCCCGAACTGCTTCCGGTCTCCCGGGACACCATGAAGGGCGTCTACCCGCAGGTCGAAACCGACTTCGCCCGCATCTCACGGATCGCCTATGCCGAGGAGCGGGCCTTCCTGCGCACCATCGCCAGCGGCACCGCGCGACTGGAACATGCAGTCACCGCGTCCAAGGCCGCCGGGACCTCCCTGTCCGGGGAAGAGGCCTTCGCCCTGCACGACACCTATGGCTTCCCCATCGACCTGACCTTGGAGATGGCCTCGGAAGCAGGTCTGGCCGTCGACGAAGGGGCCTTCCGCGCCCTGATGAGCGAACAGCGCCAGCGGGCGCAGAAGGACGCGAAGGCCAAGAAGGCCGGACACGCGGACCTGACCGTCTTCAGCGGACTCCATGGCGCCGGGGACACCGTCTTCACCGGCTACGACGAATTGACCACCGGGTCCTCGGTGCGCGGCATCGTCCGCGACGGGGAACTGGTCCGCTACGCCGAGCAGGGCCAGGAGATCGAACTGGTCCTGGACGAGACCCCGTTCTATGCCGAAGCCGGCGGCCAGGCCGCCGACGTGGGACTGATCACCGGAGACGGCTTCGTCGTGGAGGTCCTGGACGTCCAGTCCCCGGTGCGCGGACTGTCGGTGCACCGTGCCGTCGTACGCGAAGGCGAACTGCCCTCCGATGCCCTGGTCACCGCCGAAGTCGACGCACAGCGCCGCCGGTCCGGCGAACAGGCCCACTCGGCCACCCACCTGGTCCATGCCGCCCTGCACCAGATCCTCGGTCCCGAGGCGAGCCAGTCCGGTTCGTTCAACAAGGCCGGCTACCTGCGCTTCGACTTCAGCTGGACCGAGGCCTTGTCGCAGGCCGCCCGCTCCGAGGTCGAGGAAGTCGCCAACCTGGCCATCCGCAACAGCTACGAGGTCCAGACCAACGTCATGGGCTTGGATGAGGCCAAGGACATGGGCGCCATGAGCCTCTTCGGCGAGAAGTACGGGAACACCGTGCGCGTCGTGGAGATCGATGGGGCCTGGTCGCGCGAACTGTGTGGTGGCACCCATGTGGCCAACACCTCCCAGATCGGCAGCCTGACCCTGCTGGGGGAGCAGTCGGTGGGCTCGGGCAACCGACGGGTCGAGGCACTCGTGGGGATGGAGGCCTTCCGCCACGGAGCCGCGGAACGGGCACTGGTCAACGAACTGACCGATTTGTTCCGTGTCCCGTCGATGGAATTGACCGACCGCATCCATGCAACCTTGTCCCGGTTGAAGGCCGCCGAGAAGGAAATCGAGAAGTTGCGGGCCGAGCAGCGCTCCGCACAGGCCGGCGCACTGCTCTCCCAGGCCCGCGAGGTGGCCGGGGTGAGGGTCCTGGCCCACGATGCCGGGGCGGTCGCCTCGGCGGATGACCTGCGCGCCTTGGCCCTGGACCTGCGCAACCGGTTGGGCTCCGAACCGGCCGCCGTGGCGTTGACCGGCGTCGCCAACTCACGGCCTTTGGTCCTGGTGGCCACCAATGAGGCCGCCCGCGGGCTCGGCGTCAAGGCCGGGGCCCTGGTGCGCACAGCCGCCGGCATCCTCGGCGGCGGCGGCGGCGGGAAGGACGACGTCGCCCAGGGCGGCGGCTCCGATCCCGCCCGGACCGGCGATGCGCTGGCCGCGGTCCTGCGCCAGATCGCGGAACGATCCTGAGCGGCTCCGACGCGCCGGGCCCTCCGCGCGGAGTGAAATTTGGGGTCGACGTGGGCATGGCACGCGTCGGGGTGGCCCTCTGCGACCCCGACGGGGTGCTGGCCACACCGCTGAAGACCTTGAAACGGGATCTGAAGAAGAACAGCGATCTGCGCGTCCTGGCGAAGCTCGTGGTCGAACACGCAGCAGTCCAGGTGTTCGTGGGGTTGCCCCGGTCCCTCCGCGGTCATGAAACAGGCTCGACACAGATGGCCCGCGACTACGCCTCGCTCCTGGCCGAAGGGCTCCAGGAGCAGGCTCCCGGGGTGTCTGTGCGGCTGATCGACGAGCGTCTGACCACGGTTTCGGCGCATCGGGCCCTGCATGATTCCGGGCTCGACGGAAGGAAACATCGTCAAGTGGTGGACCAGGTCGCCGCAGCGGATATTCTGCAACAAGCGCTGGATATGCAAAAATCACTACAGCGCGATGTGGGGGACTCCGTCATTTCCGGAGGGCGTTCCGCCAGCACCGATCTTCAGTGAAGGACATCAGAGGATGAACGAGCAGCAATCCGAGGGCCCCGGCGTCGAACCCGGGGGTCCTCAGGAGCGCGCCGACGGCACCGGGGTGCCCGAGGCGCCCGCGCCGTTCCGTCGTCTACGTTCGGGCCGTCGCCGCGCGGCACCGACCGCCCCCTGGGATGAACACGCACCCGGGGAGGAGCCGGCCCATCCGGCGGCGGCCCAGCACGCCGCCGCACCAGCCGATCCCGACCCGACCGAACCCGAACCCGTGGATACCGAACCCACCGCACCCGCGGCAATGACGGCCGACACCGGGGATGGCGGAACTCCTGACCCCGTGACGGAGGACGGCGGACCCGTCGAGGACCCGGCGCCCGAGGACCTTCCGGTGCGTGATCACCATCAGGCCGAGTTGCTCCAGGCGCACCCGCCGGTTGATTCCGACGACGTGGGCACCGAACACACCCCCGGACCCCTCGCGGCCCAGGCCCCCTCCGAGGCGCCCGCGGCCGAGGATCTCCTGCTCGCCGACCCCGAGCCGGAGGCCGAGGAGGAGAGCCCCACCGAATCCCTGCTCAACGGAAGCCAATCGACCCCGGGGGTCCGCAAGCGACGCCGAAAGCGTCGGAACGTGATCATGGCCATCGTGATCGGCATCTTCGCCATCATCCTGGCCGTCACCGTCCTGCTGCTCCAGAACATCCTGGGCATGTGGACCACCGAGGACTACCCGGGCCCCGGGGAAGGCGAAGTGACCTTCACCGTCGAACCCGGCTGGGGTCCCTCGGTCATCGGCGGACACCTGACCGAGAAGGACATCGTGTCCGACCGCAAGATCTTCCTCGAGGCCGTCCAGGACTCGGATGCCGAGAACAAGGAAATCCATCCGGGGGAGTACCAGCTCAAATACAAGATGGCAGCCCAGGACGCCGCGGACATCCTGATCGGCGAGGCCGCGGACAAGGTCAGCTATGTGGCGGTGAAGCAGAACGTCAGGACCAAGGCGGTGTTCGAGAAGATCTCCGAGGACACCGGTGTTTCCCTCGGTGACCTCGAGGACCTCAATGACCAGCCCGAGAAGTTCGGGCTGAAGAAGCCGGTGAAGAACCTCGAAGGGTACCTGCATCCGGGCGAATACCGGTTCCCGCTCGATGCCACCGCCGAGGACATGCTCCAGGAGATGGTCGATGCCACCACCAAGGAGCTCACCAGCCAGGGCGTCACGGATCCGGCCAAGCAGTACCGCGCCCTGAAGATCGCCAGCATCCTGCAGGCCGAGGCCAGCCCGAAGGACTACAAGATCGTCTCCGGGGCACTGGACAACCGGCTGAAGCCTGACAACAAGGAGACCGACGGGCTCCTGCAGGTCGACTCCAGCGTCATCTACGGCCTGGACCGCTACACCCTGCAGCTGAGCAAGGAGGAGAAGGCGGACAAGAGCAATAAGTACAACTCGTACCAGCACCGGGGCCTTCCCCCCACGCCCATCGGTTCGCCCGGCGACAAGGCCATCGACGCGGCCATCCACCCCGAGAAGAACGACTACTACTACTGGGTGACCGTCAATACCGAGACCGGTGAAACGAAGTTCGCCAAGACCTATGAGCAGCACAAGGTCTACCAGCAGGAGTTCAGGGACTGGTGCTCCGACAACGAGGACATCTGCAAGTGAGCCACCCAGCCCGGGCCGCGGTCTTCGGACAGCCGATCGCCCATTCGAAGTCCCCGTCCCTGCACCAGGCCGCCTACGCCCGACTCCGGGTCCCGATCGACTACCAACGGGTGGAGGCCGGCACAGGGCAGGCCCGGGAACTGACCGCCAGGATGCGCACGGAACCCGGATGGACGGGTGCCTCGGTGACCATGCCCCTGAAACAGGCCATGGTGCCCTTGATGGACAGCATCTCCGAACGCGTCCAGCGGCTGGGGGTGCTGAACACCATCGTGGTCGGCCGGGCCGAGGGACGGGTCCACCTGCGCGGGGAGAACACCGACGTCGACGGGATCGTCCGCGCCCTGGGCGACGCCGGCGCCTACCGGGTGGGGGCCGTGGCCGTCCTCGGGGCGGGAGGCACCGCGAGCGCGGCCACCGAAGCCCTGCGGAGCATGGGCGCGCAGAGCGTGGACTACGTCGTCCGTGACGGGTCCCGGGCCGCAGGAGTCCTCGAACTGGCCACGACACTGGGTTGTACCGCCGAGGCCATTGACGTGGCGACGGCGGCCCGGCGGTTGGAAGGCTACGACGCGGTGGTCTCCACCTTGCCCCCGCATGCCGCGGACGGGCTGATCCAGGATCTGGACCTGCCCACCCTGCGCCCGGGGACCGCGCTGCTCGACGTGGCGTACGACCCCTGGCCCAGTGCCCTGGCCTCGGCCTGGGAAGCCGCCGGCGGGACCGTGATCGGGGGACTGTCCATGCTCCTGCACCAGGCGGTTGAACAGGTGAAGATGTTCAGCGGGGTCACCGAAGCCGACTGGGGCCAAGTCACAAATGTGATGTGTGACGCAGTGGGGCTGCCCCACCCCCGGAACTGAGCCATGGGCATGGCAGGATGGAGATCATGTTGCGATGGTTGACGGCGGGCGAATCACACGGACCCGCACTCGTAGGAATCCTGGAGGGCCTGCCTGCCGGTGTGCCCCTGACCACGACCGACGTCCAGGATGCCCTGGCCCGGCGCCGGCTCGGCTACGGGCGCGGCGCCCGGATGAAGTTCGAGAAGGACCAGGTCAGTTTCGTCGGTGGGGTCCGCCATGGACTCACCCAGGGTGGGCCGGTGGCCATCGAGGTCGCGAACACCGAATGGCCCAAATGGGAAAAGGTGATGAACGCCGACCCGGTGGACGACGCCGAATTGGCCTCCCTGGCGCGTAATGCGCCCTTGACCCGGCCACGTCCGGGACATGCCGACTTCACCGGCATGCAGAAATACGACTTCGATGACGCCCGCCCCGTGCTCGAGCGCGCCAGCGCCCGCGAAACCGCGGCCCGGGTCGCCTTGGGAACCGCAGCATCACGCCTGCTGGCCGGACTGGGCATCGAACTGATCAGCCACACCGTGGCCGTGGGCAGCGTCTCGGTTCCCGAAACCGCCGCCCTGCCCCTTCCCGAGGACGTCGTCGCCCTGGACGCCGACCCGTTGCGCTGCTTCGATCGGGATACCTCAGACGCCATGGTTTCCGAGGTCGATGGAGCCCATAAGGACGGCGAGACCCTCGGCGGCATCGTGGAGGTCATCGCCTACAACCTGCCTCCCGGTCTGGGCTCCTACGTCCATTGGGACCGTCGCCTCGACGGCCGCCTGGCCGCCGCCCTGATGGGCATCCAGGCCATCAAGGGGGTCGAGGTCGGAGATGGCTTCCTCACCGCCGCCCGCCGCGGCTCGGCAGCCCACGACGAGATCGTCCGTGAGGAGGACGGCACCATCGGCCGCTCCTCCAACCGCGCCGGAGGCATCGAAGGCGGCATGAGCATCGGGGATCCGCTGCGCGTCAGGGCCGCCATGAAGCCCATCGCCACCGTGCCCCGGGCCCTGCGCACCATCGACACGGCCACCGGCGAGGAGACCACCGCCCACCACCAGCGTTCCGATGTCTGTGCCGTCCCGGCGGCCGGGGTCGTCGCCGAAGCCATGGTCGCCCTGGTACTGGCCCAGGCGGTGTTGGAGAAGTTCGGGGGCGACTCGTTGACCGAAACCCGCCGGAACCTGGATTCCTACCTGGATTCCATCCCCGATTCCCTGGGATCGGTCCGCCACTGATGGTGCAGGACATCTTCCTGATCGGGCCCATGGCCAGCGGTAAATCGGTCGTGGGCCGGGCCCTGGCCGACCGGTTGGGATACCGCTTCGTGGACACCGACGAGGAGATCACCGCCGGGCATGGCAGCATCGCGGGACTCTTCGCCAAGAGGGGAGAGGCGGCCTTCCGCACCGTGGAGAGCACCACCCTGGCCCGGGCGGCCTCACGGGAGGAACCGTCCGTGATCGCCACCGGCGGCGGCGTGGTCCTGGACCCGGGGAACCGCGACCTGTTGGCCGGCTCCTTCACGGTCTACCTGCACACCGATCTGGCCACGGTCCGCCCGCGGATCGAGGCCGATTCGGGCCGGCCCCTGCTCGACGGGGACCCGATCCGGCGCTGGGCCGATATCCTTGCGGAGCGCGAGTCCCTGTATCGTGCTTGCGCCAGCCTGACCATCGACGCGCGCACGGGATCCGTCGCGCGGTTGGCAGAAGACATCGAGGGCGCCTACCGGCGTCATGCATCAACATCTGGAGGCATCACCACATGAGCAGCGCTTCGACCCGCATCAGCGTGACGGGTACGGCCCCTGAGGACAACTACGACGTCGTCGTGGGAGAGCAACTGCTCGGGGAACTGCCGGGTCTGCTGGGGGAGCGGGTCCGCAAAGTCCTGATCATCCACCCGCGGGCCCTGCGCACCACCGGTGACACCGTCAAATCCGATCTGGAGGCCGCCGGTCTCACGGCGATGACCGCAGAGATCCCGGACGCCGAAGAGGGCAAGCACATCGAGGTCGCGTCCTTCTGCTGGAAGGTCCTGGGCCAGAACGACTACACCCGCTCCGATGCCATCGTCTCGGTCGGTGGTGGAGCGGTGAGCGATCTGGCCGGATTCGTCGCCGCCACCTGGCTCCGCGGGCTCAAGGTCATCCACGTCCCGACCTCGCTGTTGGGCATGGTCGACGCCGCGGTCGGTGGCAAGACCGGCATCAACACGGCCGAGGGCAAGAACCTCGTGGGCTCCTTCCACCCGCCGGCGGGGGTCCTGGTCGATCTGGATGCCCTGGCCACCCTGCCGCCGAACGAGCTGATCACCGGACTGGCCGAGGCGGTTAAATGCGGTTTCATCGCCGATCCGCGCATCCTGGAGATCATCGAGGCCGATCCGAAGGCCGCCTCCACCGCCGGAACCGAGCAGCTACGCGAGATCATCGAACGGACCATCGCCGTGAAGGCACGGATCGTGTCCAGCGACCTGCGCGAAGCAGGCCAGCGCGAGTTCCTGAACTACGGACACACCCTGGCCCACTCCATCGAATTGGCCGAGCGCTACCAGATGCGCCACGGGGCAGCGGTGTCCATCGGCCTGGTCTTCGCCGCCGAACTGGCCCGTTCGATGGGCCGGATCAGCGACGAGCTGGCGGACCGGCACCGGAACATCCTCGAGTCCCTGGGCCTGCCGGTGTCCTACCGCCGCGACCGCTGGCAGTCCCTGCTCGACGGGATGCGCCGGGATAAGAAGGCCCGCGGGGACCTGCTGCGTTTCGTGGTCCTGGACGGGCTGGCCAAACCGGGGATGCTCGAGGTCCCCGATACGTCCCTGTTGTTCGCCGCCTACCAGGAAATCGCCCAATGAGTACCGCAGAGAACTGGATCCGCACCGGGATCCCGGGCCTGGCCATCGACCCCGAAACCCTGCTCGCCGAGGTCGTCGACGAGGAGGCCGCACGGCAGGCCTACGCCACGGCCAACCCGGTGGAGAAGGTCATGATCCTCGTCGCCCGCGGTGATGTCGCCGACGCGGCGGAACTGGTCACCGAGACCCGGCTCGTGGAGCCACAGAACTTCCCGATGCGCGTGGTCGACGCCGATGTCGTCCGCGCCAACGGCGACCCGCAACGGGCCATCAACCGGCTGCGGAACCTCATCGAGGAGTATAAGGACCTGCCGCACGAGTCGGTACTGCAGCAGCAGCTGGGGGTCCTCTACTACACGGTGGGGGATTTCCATGCCGCGGTGACCCGCTTCAAGCTGGCGCTGGACCTGCGCGTGGAGGCCGGGGACGA
This sequence comes from Micrococcaceae bacterium, assembly GCA_030452125.1. Lineage (GTDB taxonomy): Bacteria > Actinomycetota > Actinomycetes > Actinomycetales > Micrococcaceae > Arthrobacter_H. Next base: position 1,986 of record JAKDMV010000074.1, on the reverse strand, counting down.
GGAGTTCAGGATCGAGATCTCGCGGCGGTCGCTGGCGGCCGCGCAGGCCAAGGCCTCGCCCGTACGTTAGAATGGCTATGGTTTTTTGACAATGCGACCCGACCCGCAGTCCTGCCCGTGACCGGGCGGGCACTGACCGCGGAGCGGGAATCAACAGAGAGAGTATTCGTGGCTACCACTAACGACATCAAGAACGGCACCGTGCTGAAGATCGACGGCCAGCTGTGGACGATCACCGAATTCCAGCATGTGAAGCCCGGCAAGGGTGGGGCCTTCGTCCGCACCAAGATGCGCAATGTGCTCTCCGGCAAGACCGTTGACAAGACCTTCAACGCCGGTCTGAAGATCGAGACCGCGAACGTGGACCGCCGCGATTACCAGTACCTGTACCAGGACGGCGCCGACTACGTCTTCATGGACACCGAGGACTACGACCAGCTCACCGTCGAGGGCAAGGTCGTCGGCGATGCCGCGAACTTCATGCTCGAATCGCAGATGGTCACCATCGCCCTGCATGAGGGCACGGTGCTCTACGTGGAGCTGCCGCCGTCGGTCACGCTCGAGATCACCTACACCGAGCCGGGCCTGCAGGGCGACCGCTCCTCGGCCGGCAACAAGCCCGCCACGGTGGAAACCGGTTACGAGATCCATGTCCCGCTCTTCCTCGAGCAGGGCACCATGGTCAAGGTCGACACCCGCACCGGCGATTACCTGGGACGTGTCAACTAGTGAGTGCCCGCACCAAGGCCCGGCGCAGGGCGCTCGACGTCCTGTTCGAGGCCGAACAGCGTCAGGTCTCCCCGTTGGAGGCCATGCGTCTGCGCCGGGAGACCACCGACATCACGGTCAACGAGTACACGCTGACGCTGATTGAAGGGGTCATGGCCCAGGGCGAGCGGATCGACGAGATCCTGAGCACCTATGCCAAGGGCTGGACGTTGGAGCGCATGCCCGCGGTGGACCGCACCCTGCTGCGTCTGGGGACCTGGGAACTGCTGTACAACGACGATGTGCCCGACGCCGTCGCGGTGGCCGAGGCCGTCGCCACGGCGAAGCTTTTCTCCACCGATGACTCCCCGGAGTTCATCAACGGCCTGCTCGGACGCATCCAGCAGCTCAAGGACACCCTGTTGGCCTAGCCGACACCGGGGTTCCCCGGAAAGAAGACAGCATACCACGGCGGGTGCCGACCCCGAGATGGGGACGGCACCCGCCGTCGTTGGTGCATGGATCGTCTCAGGCGGTGCCCGGGGCCTGCGGGGTGCCGGTCAAGGCCAGCCGGTAATCAAGGATCAGCGCCAGCAGCCTGGCCTCGTCGCGTTGGGCCTTCTGCCGGTGGGAGCCGGCAATGATGCGGTTGCGGGTGGCCGCCAGGCGCATGGCCGTCCGGGTGAAACCGCGCATGGCCTTCCGCCGCCCGGTGGCCGAAGCCCAGCCGTTGGCCTGCCGGCGTCCGCGGCGGGTGGCGAACATCTCGACCTCCTCCGGGCTGAACCAGCCGGCCTGGGCATAATCGGTCAGCCGTTGGGCCACCAGCCGGCGTTCGGCCCGGCGCAGCAGGATCACCGCCACGATGGCGCAGATGAACAACGGGACCTGCAGCAGCACGTAGAACGTCCAGAAGTTGTGGAAGATCAGCCCCACCCCGCCGTTCCAGAGGAAGTGACCGAGCATCGCCGGGATCAGCCCGGCCAGGAAGTAGAAGGGCCAGTAGCGACGGGCCCCGCGTTGGACGGCCAGGCCCAGGGCGAATCCGGTCCACGCGGTGAACATCACGTGGGCGAAGGGGGAGAAGAGCCCACGCAACACGAACACCTGCACCGCTCCCGCCCCGGCTCCGGCGAAGGCGTCGGAGAAGTAGAGGATGTTTTCGGTGAACGCGAAGCCGGCGGCAATCGTGCCCCCGTAGACGATCCCGTCCACCGGGCCATCGAAGTTCCTCCGGGCGACGAAGAAGATCAGCAGCACCCCCAGGCCCTTCATGGT